>JBIIPF010000158.1:0-4554 GCA_044342755.1 Limnohabitans sp.
AGATACCGAAGAATTCTGTTTTTTTCCAAAAGCAGATCCTTTGGATTCATAAAATTCTTTACCGCCACATTTGCTACAGCGGGAGGGTTTGGCATCTTCTGACTGAACACCGCATTTCATACAAATCATTTGAGACATCAAGATACTCCCAGCAGATGTTCAATCATGAACGCCACAAAACAACAGTTCAAGGCTGATCAAGACAGGCGGCCTCTAGCAGCATTTGATCCACAGACCCCGCTTCGTTTTTAACCCATTGGCCATTACCGTGCCGACGAGCCAATAAATTTCCCCCAGCCATCTCCCCATCAAAAGCCGAAATTTGCATGACACGTCCGGCTTTTTCGACGCAATCAAATTCTTCCACCGAGCGAAATGAGCGCGCTCCTTCAGAATTGGCTTGCGGTAAATTGTGCAAAATCCAAGCGCGTTTATAGCCATCCATCAATTTCACATTGCTGGGGTCAATGAAGAACTGTGAATTGCTGGGATCGGTATGGACCAGGCGCCAGTCAGCATGCACCATGGCAGATAGAAAACAAAAGATCAACCCCAAGGTCTTTTTCACAGGCCCCCCTGAAAATGCCAGTTACAAAAAAAGGGTTGGTTCCTTTTGAGAACCAACCCTGAGTGATGATGGTCGGCGTGGCGGGATTCGAACTCGCGACCCCTTGCACCCCATGCAAGTGCGCTACCAGGCTGCGCTACACGCCGATAAAAAATGAATTATAGCCGTCTCATGATGCTGAATCAGTCCAAGAGGCCGCGAATTTCAAACAATTCCTGTCGCAACATCTGCAACTGGTTGACATCATTGTCAGCCATGGTCGACCGGACGACGGCTTCCAGTTTGGCATCCAAGGGCAAGTTCTCCTCCAAATCGTCCAAGCCACTGAGCATGACTTCACCCGCACGCTTTTTCTCACGCTCAAGTTGAACAATTTCTTGCAATTTATTGCGTGCACCGCTGATGGTGAACCCCTGTTCATACAAGAGATCACGGATGCGTCGAATCATCAAGACTTCATGATGTTGGTAATACCGTCGATTGCCTCGACGCTTCATGGGCTTGAGTTGCGTGAACTCCTGCTCCCAATAACGCAGCACGTGGGGCTTGACGCCACACAAATCACTGACCTCACCAATGGTGAAGTAGCGTTTGGCTGGAATAGATGGGAGAGAGGACTCCATGAATCGGGGCAGTCGGAAAAAGGGAAAACAGAGGTTACACGAAGTTCAAGCCGCAAAGTTGTTTATCGGCAGAAAATTCCTAAATTAAAGCAGTCAATAACATTCTTGCAACTTGTTTTTTGAAAGCAGGGCTGACTCAGGCCACCGTCCAAGAGTCAAATGAAACGCTTAGTGTTCTTTACTCGACCGCTGGCGAGAAAGATTCCTGAATCTGCTCTTTCAACTTGTGGCTGGCGTGAAAGGTCACGACCCTGCGGGCCTCAATCGGAATGGGCTGACCCGTGCGCGGGTTGCGCCCTGGTCGCGGCGCTTTGGTACGGATTTGGAAATTGCCAAAGCCAGAAATTTTCACGTCTTCGCCATCCACCAATTTTTGAGAAATCAATTCGAAAAAAGCGTCGATCATGTCCTTGGACTCGCGCTTGTTCAAACCAATCTGGTCGAACAGCAATTCGGCCAATTGAGCCTTGGTCAAGGCTGGGGTTTCAATGCTTTCAAACGACAAATCCATGATCGATTCCCTTCAGGTTCGCAACTTGGCATTCAACTGCTTGGACAGCTGCGCAAGGATATTTTGCACGCAAGTTTCAATGTGGGCGTCAGTCAGGCTCACATCGTCTTTGCTTTGCAGCACCAAGCGAACCGCCAAACTTTTTTCACCCATGGCCACCGAACCACCTGGTTTTTGCGGACGGTAGACGTCAAACAACAAGGCGTCTTGCAGCAATCCGTCCACAGGTGCAGACCACAAGGCTTGCATCAAGGCACTGTGGCTCACCAATTCATCAACCACGATGGCCAAATCGCGCTCCACCGCTTGCAAGCGAGGCACGGCTTGGACCACCGGCACGGGGTGTGTCAACACCGCGTCCAATGACAACTCGAACACCACCGGCGCTTGCGGCAAGTCCCACTGCTGACGCCACTTGGGATGCAGCTCACCCAGCCAACCGACTGGATGGCCATTGCACGCGATGCGAGCCGTGCGCCCAGGGTGCAAAGCGGGGTGTTCGGCGGCCCAAAATGTCAAGGGCTGCCCAGCAAACAAAGCGGCCACATCGGCTTTCACATCATAGAAATCCACGGATGCACGGTCGGCATTCCAAGACAAGGCCTGGGCGGGGCCATAGGCCATGCCAGCCACATGCATGGGCTGTGCAAATCCTTTGACGGTTTGCAAGGAATCTTGGACTTGGTTATCGCGTTGAAACACGCGGCCAATTTCAAACACACGCACCCGAGATGCTTTGCGATCCAAATTGAATTTCACCACTTGCAACAAGGAGGCCATCAATGACGAGCGCATCACGCTCATCTGACTGGCAATCGGATTGAGCAGCTGAATCGGGTGTGCATTGCCAGCCAAGCTGTGTTCCCACTGGGCATCGACAAAGCTGAAGTTGATGGTTTCTTGGTAGCCCAAAGCGGCCAACTGACGACGCAAGGCAAAAGCGTTTCGCTTGTTTTCCGGCAAGATTTTCGGCGTGATCGGGGCCATGGGTGGTGTGGCAGGCAGTTTGTCAAAGCCCACCATCCGGGCCACTTCCTCGATCAGGTCTTCTTCGATTTTCAAATCAAATCGAAATGAGGGCGGCACCACCGTGATTTCACCTGGCGCTTCCTCCAGACTCAAACCCAAACCGCGCAAGGCATCGGCCATGGTTTGCTGACTTAAATTCACGCCAATCACTTTGTTGGCGCGGGCCACGCGCAATGTCACGGGCACCGAAGCGGGCATGTGAACTTGCTGATCGTCGATGGCGCCCACCAAAGAGCCGGGTGTGCCACAAACCGACAGTACCAACGCAGTGATGTGTTCAATGTGTTCCACGGTGTTGGCAGGGTCCACCCCACGCTCGAAGCGGTGACCTGCATCGGTGGAGAAGTTGAAGCGGCGTGAGCGCCCTGCCACGGCTTGCGGCCACCAGAAGGCGGCCTCGATGTAAATGTGTTGCGTGTTATCCGACACCGCGGTGGCTTGACCGCCCATGATGCCGGCCAAGGACTCGACTTGCTGATGGTCAGCAATCACACCCACCTTGTCGTCCAGGGTAACCGTGTTGCCATTGAGCAATTCCAATTGCTCGCCCGCATTGCCCCAACGCACCACCAAACCACCATGGATTTTGTCGAGATCAAAAATATGCGATGGCCGACCAAACTCGAACATCACGTAATTGGAAATATCCACCAAGGCACTCACGCTGCGTTGGCCACATCGTGCCAAACGCTCAACCATCCAATCAGGGGTTTTGGCTTGGGGGTTGACGTGCTTGACCACGCGGCCACTGAAGCGACCACACAAATCAGGCGCCTGCACTTTCACGTCCAATGTGTCCAAGGTGGTGGTGGTGGCGGTGGGGAAGCTGGGGGCTTTGAGGGGTGCGCCGGTGAGCGCTGACAACTCGCGGGCGATGCCATACACACTCAAGCAATGCGCCAAATTGGGCGTGAGCTTCAAGGTGAACAAATGGTCGTCCAAGTTCAAATGCGCCCGGATGTCTTGACCCACCACAGCCGTCTGATGCAATTCCAACAGCCCTGCACTGTCGTCTGACAGTTTCAATTCTTTGGCCGAGCACAACATACCTTGGCTTTCGACGCCGCGCAATTGCCCGAGTTTGATGAGGAACGGTTTGCCATCCTCGCCTGGTGGCAAAGCTGCACCCACCAAGGCGCAAGGCACTTTGATGCCCACACGCGCATTCGGCGCACCACACACAATTTGAAGCGCTTGCGCTGCGCCGACATCCACTTGGCACACACGCAAGCGATCGGCGTTGGGATGCTGTTCTGCGGACTTGATTTCGCCCACCACCACTTTGCTGAAAGGCGGTGCAACGGGATGCATCTCTTCCACCTCCAGACCCGCCATGGTCAAGGTGTCCGCGAGTTGCTGGCTATTGATGGGTGGGTTGCAAAATTCGCGCAACCAAGATTCAGGAAACTGCATGAAGAGGCCTTGCGAACATCATTGAAATTGGCTGAGAAAACGCAAATCGCCATCGAAAAACAAGCGCAGATCGTTCACGCCATAACGCAACATGGTGAGCCGATCTGGGCCCATGCCAAATGCGAAACCGATGTAATGCTCCGGATCCAAGCCCATGTTTTTCACCACGTTGGGGTGCACTTGACCGGAGCCTGCCACTTCCAACCAGCGGCCCGCCAAGGGGCCACTTGGAAACTGGATATCGATTTCAGCGCTGGGCTCGGTGAAGGGGAAAAAGCTCGGGCGAAAACGCAGCACCAAGTCATCGTTTTCAAAAAAGGTTTTACAAAAGTCGGTGAACACCACTTTCAAGTCTTTGAAGCTGATGTTTTCACCAATCCACAAGCCTTCGCACTGGTGAAACATCGGTG
>JBIIPF010000159.1:0-4525 GCA_044342755.1 Limnohabitans sp.
CGCGCATGAAGGGCGCGTCTGTGCTTGGGGTTGGGGGGGTGTCAGTGGGGCTCATGGGGGCTCATGGGGGCACTTGCAGAAACAGCTTTCGATTATCGCGGGGTCAAGCCGCTTGAAGCCGCTTCAGGTTGATGAGGTCCAAGGATCAATCCAAGCATGCAAAGCTTCAACCACCAGCGTGTTGACCTGGGGTGGCAGCCCCAACAGCTTGGCCGCCGCATTCAAGGCCGCCAGTGGGTCCGCCAAGTTCAAAGCCTGTGCCCCGTTTTGCTTGCTGAGTTTTTCGCCATTCAGGCCCAACACCAAGGGTGTGTGCATGTAGCGCGGTGTGGGCAAGCCCAAGGCCTGTTGCAACAGGATTTGCCGCGCGGTGTTGTCGGCCAGGTCTTGGCCGCGCACCACATGCGTGATGCCTTGGGCCGCGTCGTCCACCACCACCGCCAGTTGATAGGCCCACAAACCGTCGGCCCGGCGCAGCACAAAGTCTCCAATCGCCTTCACCACGTCTTGGTGTTGCGCACCCAGTCGCCGGTCGTGCCAAAGCGTTGGGTTGTTCAATTGCAAATCGTTAATCACGCGTTGCAGGTTCAAGCGCCAAGCCCGCGCCGTTTTGCCCTGTAAACCGTTGCGACAGGTGCCCGGGTACACCGCAGCCGTGTGCCGCGCAGGTTGCATGCTTTGCGCGTCTTCAATCGCTTTGCGTGAGCAACCGCAGGGGTAGGCCCAGCCTTGGGACACCAAGTGGTCCAGGGCGGTTTGATAGGCCTCATGGCGCGTGGATTGCCACAGCACGGGTTCATCGGACACCAAGCCACAAGCGGCCAATTGCGCCAACAAGGCTTGGTCGGCGCCGGGCACGCAGCGCGGCGTGTCCACGTCTTCCATGCGCACCAACCATCGGCCGCCATGGGCGCGTGCATCCAGCCAACTGGCCAGTGCAGCCACCAGCGAGCCCGCATGCAACAAACCCGTGGGGGAGGGGGCGAAACGACCCCGGTAGGGGGCTGGGGCAGTGCTCAAGACCCTGACCGCGCGGTTCAGTCGAGCATGGCCAAGGACAGTCCCAAGCCACTGACAAACGCGTCTTCCACGCGGTGGCCCAACAGCCAATCGCCGCACACACCCAGTTTCAAGGATGGGTCCCACAGGTGGTTTTGACCCAAGGGGTGCAGGGTTTTGGCATAGCGCCAACGGTGCACCTGCGCGAAGCCGGGTTCAGCGCGGATGCCGGTGAGTTCGGCAAAGGCTTTCAACAACTTGGCTTGCACCCGTTCTTCATCGTCTTCCAAGTGTTCTTGCGACCATTCGGCGCTGGCTTGCACCGTCCAGCGCTCCACCGATGCGCGTCCGGGCTTGGAAGACTCGCGACACAACCAAGCAATGCGGTGGTGCACGCTGCGGGCGGCATTCCATTGCGGCCCCAGATGGCTCAAGCCTGATTGATTGACCAAGGGATAGGCCAGCATCAAGGTCCAGCAAGGGGCGACCTGCACTTCGGACAAGGCCTTGAGCCCTTTGAAACCTGCAGCCGGTGCACCCGATTGGCGCAACAAAAAATCGGCTTGCACGTGGGGAATGGCCAGCACCACGTGGTCAAAGCCCGCGTGCTTGCTGCCATCGGCACAAACCAGATCCCATGCTTGGCCCTGGCGTTTTAAAAACTGCACTTGGGTTTGGTAGTGCACGCTTGAGGCTGCTTCCAAGGGCTGTGCCCAATGCCGCACCAAGGCGTTCATGCCGGGGCTGGCCACAAAGTGCGGCTCGCGGGTGGGCAAGGCGGCTTCGATGACGCGGCCCAGCGGGTCGAGGACACGCACCGCGTTGGCGCTCCATGCGCGGCACACGGCTTGGGTGCCGGGCACCTCGGTGAGGGCTTTTAAAAATTGGGGGTCACGCACCGTGAAGTACTGCGCACCATGGTCAAAACTGCCATAAGGTGTGTTGCGGGTTGACATGCGCCCACCCGCACCATGGCTTTTCTCGAACACGGTGACACGATGCCCGGCCTTTTGCAAGGTGCGTGCGGCGGTGATACCGGCCATACCGGCCCCGATGACAGCAGTGTTTTTCATGGCTGCACTCTACACCGATGCGCGGCCCTTGGGCTTGCTGGATTGCCCCAACAAGGCCAATCGGGTGTGCGGCTTGCTCAATTGATCGAGCCACCACTGCAAAGCACGGTCGCCGGCCGGTTGTCCTTTGGACAAGGTGTTCTCGCGCCAGGCATAGCCGAGTTGGCCGCTGCGCTGTTGTCGCTTGACTTGCAAGGCCACCAAAGCGCCCGTGGCAATGAAAGGCCGCGCCATGGGCTCGGGCAAAAAGCCCGCACCCAAGCCACGCAGTTGCGCGTCCAACTTGGCCGCCATGGTCGGCACGGTGAACACGTCTTGCCCGGCCAGCAAACCGATGGTGATGCCATTGCCCTGCGGAATGGAGTCGGCCACGGCCACAGCGCGGTGCGCTTGCAACACCTCGTCGCTCAAGGGTTGCGGGAAGCTGGCCAGCGGATGCTGCGGAGCCACGGCAAACACAAAGCCCACCACCGAACCCATTTCGGTGAAACGCAAACCCGGCGTCGTGGTGCTGGTCATGGGCACACCGATGGCCAAATCGGCCTGGCCTGAGGTGAGGCTGTACAAGGTGCCACTCAGGGTTTCGTGGCGCAGCCGCAGCCGCGTGGGTGGGTTGGCCGCATAGAAAGCTTGGCTCAGGTCCATCACCACGCTTTGGTCGATGATGGTGTCGAACACCACGGTGAACTGGCTTTCCCAGCCGGTGGCCACCCGCTTGACCCGGTGCGCGATGCTGTCCATGTCGGTCAACAAGCGCATGCCTTCACTCAGCAGTTCTTGGCCTGCCGCGGTCAGTTTGGCTTGGCGCGAGGCGCGGTTGAACAGCAGCACGTCCAGCGCGTCCTCCATCTGCCGCACCCGGTAACTCAGGGCGCTGGGCACCACACCCATGTCCCGCGCGGCGGCGGCAAAACTGCCCTGTCGGGCAATGGTTTGCAACATGGTCAGGGCATCGGGGGTCAGGACATCGCGGGCAGAAGACATGGTCAGGGGTTTATCGTTCAAACGATTTGAATGATGCCATCAAATCGGCGCGACCACTTGAAGGGTTTGGAGCCTGAAAATCGATGCCAAGAAAGACCACCACATGCTGACACTCAGACCCGCCAACGAACGAGGCTATGCCGACCACGGCTGGCTCAAATCCTTTCACAGCTTTTCATTTGCCGGCTACCACGACCCCGCGCACATGGGTTGGGGCAATTTGCGTGTGATCAACGAAGACCGCATCGCCCCCGAAACCGGCTTTGGCACCCACGGCCACCAGGACATGGAAATCATCAGCTATGTGATGTCGGGCAATTTGGCGCACCAAGACAGCATCGGCAATGTCAAAGGCATTCCCCCCGGCGATGTGCAGCGCATGAGCGCCGGTAGTGGCGTCAAGCACAGCGAGTTCAACCACGCCCAAGGGCAGGAAACGCATTTTTTGCAAATCTGGATTCAGCCCAATGTGCGCGGCATCCCGCCCAGCTATGAACAAAAAACCGTGCCCCCTGCCAGCAAGCGCGGTGCGTTGGCCTTGATTGCCAGCCACACGCCCACACCTGAGGCCGTGAAGATCCATGCGGATGCCGCCTTGTATGCCGGGTTGTTTGATGGCACGGAGCACGCCAAGCTGGCTTTGAACCCGAAGCGGCGCGCCTATGTGTTTTTGGTGCGCGGTGGTTTGAACGTGAATGGCCAGAGCCTGCAAGCCGGTGACGCCTTGCTGGTGGCCGATGAATCTGAATTGAATCTGAGCCAAGGCCAAGACGCTGAAGTGTTGGTGTTTGACCTGGCCCCCTGAATTTTTATTGCTTACCCAAGGAGAAATCATGAGCAAAACTGTTGTTGTCTTTCACTCAGGCTACGGCCACACCCAACGCCTGGCCCAATCTGTGGCCGAAGGCGCCAAAGCCACATTGGTGGCCATTGACGCCGAAGGCAACGTGAGCGAGGCCGATTGGGCCGCCATCAACGCCGCTGACGCCATCATCTTTGGCTCGCCCACCTACATGGGCAGCGTGTCTTGGCAGTTCAAGAAATTTGCCGACGCCACCTCCAAGTACTGGATGAGCGGCGCTTGGAAAGACAAAGTCGCTGGCGGCTTCACCATCTCGTCCAACCTGAGCGGCGACAAGCTGTCCACCCTGCAGTACTTCATCACCTTGTCCATGCAATTGGGCATGGTGTGGATTGGCCAAGCCCAGCCCAACGACGGCAGCATCAACCGCCTGGGTTCATCCTCGGGCGTGATGGCGCAAGTGGGCCCCACCAGCCCCGCCGCCGACATCCCCCAAGGCGACTTGGACACCGGCAAAGCCTATGGCGCGCGTGTGGCTCAGATGGCGGCCAAGTTGCATGCCTGAAGCGTTTGTAGGCTGACTTCACAGCCGACCACAGAACCGCCTGGTGCGTGACGTGCCAGGCGGTTTTTTAACGTTGTTGCGTTAGCATGACCCCATGAAAAT
>JBIIPF010000160.1:0-4523 GCA_044342755.1 Limnohabitans sp.
GCACATTGAAGCTGATGTCTGAGAGCGCTTTGACCCCCCCAAAACTCAAAGAGATGTTGTGGACATCCAAGATGACATCGCCGATCTGCTTGCTCATGCTGCTTGCCCCACTGGCGCAAAGGTTTTCGCATCCATCAGCTTCAAGGTGGCGCTGACGCTGCCGCTGCGGCCGTCCTCGAACTTCACGGCGGTTTCAATGTATTGCTGGGTTTGGCCTTCGTACAAAGCGGTCACCAACACGCCGTATTTGTCGGCAATGAAGCCGCGCCGTACTTTGTTGGTGCGGGTGAGTTCGCCATCATCCGCATCGAGCTCTTTGTGCAGCACCAAGAAGCGGCTGATCTGGCTGCCCGCCAACAATTTATCGGCGGCCAGGTCCGCATTCACCTTCTCCACGCAATCGAGCACCAATTGATACACCTCGGGTTTTTGCGCCAAATCGGTGTAGCCCGCATACGGCAGGTTGCGCCGCTCGGCCCAATTGCCCACTGCATCAAAGTCGATGTTGAGCATCACGCACACCTTGTCGCGGCCATCGCCATAGGCCACAGCCTCTTTGATGAACTGGAAGAATTTGAGTTTGTTTTCCACGTACTTGGGCGCGAACATCGCACCATCGTTGGCACCGCCTTGAATGCGGCCCACGTCTTTCACACGGTCGATGATTTTCAAATGACCATGCGCATCCAAAAACCCTGCGTCACTGGTGTGGTACCAGCCATCGGCCGTCAGCACCTCGGCTGTGGCCTCGGGGTTTTTGTAATAGCCCTTCAGAAGTCCGGCGGACTTGACCAAGATTTCGCCGTTCTCAGCCACCTTGATTTCCACGCCCGCACAAGGCACACCCACGGTGTCGGCACGTGCTTGGTTGTCGGGCTGCAAACAAACAAACACCGCGGTTTCAGTGGAGCCGTAGAGCTGCTTCAAGTTGATGCCAATCGAGCGGTAGAAGGTGAACAGATCGGGGCCAATCGCCTCACCGGCGGTGTAGCCCACACGCACCCGCGAAAAACCCAGGTTGTTGCGCAAGGGGCCATAAACCAAGAAGTCGCCCAGGCCATACAGCAGCTGTCCCCACAGGCCAATGGCTTCGCCGTCCATGCGCTTGGGGCCGTATTTGCGGGCCACATCCATGAAGAAATGGAACATGCGACGCTTTAATGGGCTGGCGTCTTCCATGCGAATCATCACGTTCGTCAGCAAGCCTTCAAACACGCGGGGTGGCGCGAAGTAATAAGTGGGACCGACTTCTTTCAAGTCGATGGTGATGGTTTCAGCCGACTCGGGACAGTTCACCACATAGCCGCAGCACAACCACTGGGCATAGCTGAAGATGTTCTGGCCAATCCAAGCCAGCGGCATGTAGGCCAAGACCTCTTCGCGGTTGGTCAGGTGATCAAAGTCGGCACCGGCTTGGGCGCGGTCGAGCAAGCTGCGGTGCGTGTGCACCACGCCTTTGGGGTTGCCGGTAGTGCCAGAAGTGAAGAACATAGCGGCCACGTCATCGGGTTGGCACGCTGCGATCTGCGCTAGCAAAAAACCGGGCGCTTGAGCCGCCGCGTTGTCGCCCTCTTGCACCAAGCTGTTCAGGCTGAATAAACCGGCTTGTTTGTAATTGCGCAAGCCGCGCGGGTCGTCGTAGTAAATGTGCGTGAGGCTGGCGCAGTCGGACTGGATGTCTAACAGTTTGTCGACCTGCTCTTGGTTTTCCACCACGGCAAAGCGCACCTCGGCGTTGTTGATGGGGAACACGTATTCGGTGCCCACCGCATCTTGGTACAGGGGAATGGGCACACCGCCCAAGGCTTGCACGGCCAACATGGCGGCGTACAAGCGGGGCCGGTTGGCACCGACCACCACCACGTGGTCGCCACGTGCCAAGCCTGCCAAATGAAAACCATGGGCCATGTGGTTCACCTGGGCGAACAAGGCGGACCAAGAAATGCTTTGCCAAATGCCATATTCCTTTTCCCGCAAGGCGGTGTCGCCGGGGCGCGATTGGGCATGGTCTTGCAGTAAACGGGGGAAGGTGGTGTTCATCGGACGGGTATATTAGGCGGCACTTTGACGTTTTTTTGTCTTTTCAATGACAATTTAGGGTAGACCCCTAGGCCCCATGAGCAAAGACCATTCACTTCATCAGCGCCGCCGCCCGCCCAGCCCGCAAGAGTTGGAGGGCATCCCCTGGCTGAACCTGCTGACCCCCGCTGAGCGCGAGAAAGCCATCGGCCACATCGTGGTTGGCGACGCCGTCTCGGGCGAAATCATTTGCCGCGTGGGCCGCGCGCCCACCTATTGGTTTGGCGTGGTCGATGGCTTGTTGAAGATGAGCATCGACACCGACAAGGGCGACAGCCTGACCTTCACCGGCGTGTCGCGGGGCGGCTGGTTTGGCGAGGGCACGGCCTTGAAGCGCGAGCCCTACCGCTACAACGTGCAAACCTTGCGTGCCAGTGTGGTGGCGGGTTTGCCGATTGCCAACTTCCACGAACTGCTGTCCGAATCGATTGGCTTCAACCGCTTCATCATGAACCAGCTCAACGAGCGTTTGGGGCAGTTCATCGCGGCGCGTGAAATTGACCGGCTCAACAGCCCCGATGTGCGCGTGGCCCGCAGTTTGGCTGCCCTATTCAACCCAGTGCTATTCCCAGGCGTCGGCGAGGTGCTGCAAATCACCCAGCAAGAACTGGCCTACTTGGTGGGTTTGTCGCGCCAGCGCGTGAACATGGCGCTGCAGCGCTTGGTGGCCGAAGGCTGGATCAGCGTGGCCTATGGCGGTGTGCGGGTGCTGAATTTGCAAGCCTTGCGCAGCCATACACTGGGCGCCCCATGACCGAACTCATCCGCTTGAACAAACGCATGGCCGAACTTGGCCTGTGCTCGCGCCGCGAAGCCGACGATTGGATTGGCAAGGGCTGGGTGAAAGTGAACGGCGAAGTCGCGGTGTTGGGCAAACCGGTCAGCCCGATGGACCGCATCGAGGTGGACAAACTCGCGCGCGGCCAACAAGACAAGCAAGTCACCATCCTCTTGCACAAACCCATGGGCTATGTGAGTGGGCAGGCCGAAGACGGCCACACCCCCGCCATCAACCTGGTTGAAGCGCGCCACCAATGGCGCGACGACCGCTCCACCATCCGTTTTGTACCCCGCCAGCGCATGGGCTTGGCCCCTGCCGGGCGCTTGGACATTGACTCGGTGGGACTGCTGGTGCTGACCCAAGACGGCCGGGTGGCGCGCCAGCTGATTGGTGAAGACTCGCAGGTGGAAAAGGAATATTTGGTGCGGGTGCAATACGGCAAGCTGGCTGTGGGCGAGCAGCAAACCGATGTGCAGTCGCTGTTCCCCGCAGACCAATTAGCGCGCTTGTGCCACGGCCTGCACTTGGACGGCCAAGCCTTGAAGCCCGCCGTGGTGGACTGGCAAAACCCCGAGCAACTGCGCTTTGTGTTGAAAGAAGGCCGAAAGCGCCAAATTCGACGCATGTGCGAGCAAGTCGGCCTGACCGTGGTGGGCTTGAAGCGGGTGCGCATTGGCCGGGTGAAGCTGGGCCAGTTGCCCGTGGGGCAATGGCGGTATTTGGCCCCTGGCGAAGTGTTTTAAGGCTGAGCCCAAGAGCGCACGCCCACATCAGACAATCTGCTTCTTGAAATACAGGCCACGCGCCCCATCTGCAGCCCATTCTTTTTCGTTCTTTTCCCTTTGACACCATGACAAAACACACCCACGCCTTCCAAGCCGAAGTGGCCCAGTTGCTGCACCTGGTCACCCACTCGCTGTATTCCAACAAAGAAATCTTTTTGCGCGAGCTGATCTCTAATGCCTCGGACGCCTGCGACAAGCTGCGCTACGCGTCCTTGAACAACGCTGCGTTGCTGGAAGACACGCCCACACTGGACATTCGGGTCGCGTTTGACAAGGCCGCCAAGACGCTCACCATCAGCGACAACGGCATTGGCATGAGCCAGCAAGAGGCCATTGACCACCTGGGCACGATTGCCAAAAGCGGCACCCGCGACTTCATGAGCAAGCTCACCGGCGACCAACAAAACGACGCCAAAGACCAAGGTTCACTCATCGGCCAATTCGGTGTGGGCTTTTACTCGGGCTTCATCGTCGCCGACAAGATCGTGGTGGAAACCCGCCGCGCTGGTTTGGCCGCCGCCGAGGGCGTGCGCTGGACCAGTGGCGGCAGCGGCGACTTCGAGGTGGAAACCATCACCCAAGACAAGCGCGGCACCCACATCATTTTGCATTTGCGCGACGACGCCGAAGAGTTTTTAAGCAACTGGAAAATCAAAAGCATCATCGGCAAATACGCCGACCACATCGCCCTGCCCATTCTGATGCGCAAGGAAGAATGGAAAGAAGGCGAGAACGATCAACCTGGCGAAATGGTGGTGACTGACGAATGGGAAACCGTCAACAAAGCCTCGGCCTTGTGGACCCGCCCGAAAAAGGACATCAGCGCCGAGCAGCACGCCGAGTTTTACAAAGCCATTAGCCACGACTTTGAGCCGCCA
>JBIIPF010000161.1:0-4519 GCA_044342755.1 Limnohabitans sp.
CTCTCAACCCGTCACAACGGACAAAAGGACTAGGATTCAAGCATGTCTCAAGACCCCGCCAATGCTTTATTTCCACCAATTGAACCGTTTCATCACGGCTTCTTACCCACGACGGACGGCCACCGAGTTTATTTTGAGCAATGTGGCCACCTCAGTGGCTTGCCCGTGGTGTTTTTGCATGGTGGGCCAGGCAGTGGTTGCTCGTCCAAGCACCGGCAGCTCTTCAATCCTTCCAACACACATGTGGTGCTGTTCGACCAACGTGGATGTGGACGAAGCACGGCAGACCATCCATTGACCTGCAATCACACGCAGGCCTTGGTTCAAGACATCGAGCGACTGCGATTGCAATTGAAGATTGACCAGTGGTTGGTGGTTGGTGGCTCTTGGGGTGCGGGATTGGCTTTGGCGTATGCCAGTGCGCATCCCAACGCTTGTCTGGGGCTGGTGTTGCGGGGTATTTTTCTCTCACGCCAATCTGACTTGGATTGGTTTTTTCAAGAAGCGCAATCCGTGATGCCAGACGCTTGGGCCGCGTTCGCAGCGCTGGTGCCCAGCCCACAGCGCCATGCCATTGCAAACTTCATGTACGAGCAGATTCACCATGCCGAAGAGGCTGTCGCCCTCCCCTTGGCGCAAGCGTGGCAAGCCTGGGAAAACGCGCTGACAACGCGCAACTTTGTGGGCAGTTCTGCGCCCGCACTGAGCGCCGCTGACGCCCAAGCGCTGTTGCGAAAATACCGTTTGCAAAGCCATTACTTGAAGCAGCATTGTTTTTTTTCTGAACCAGGCTTGTTGTCACAGTTGTCAACGCTTGCCTCCATGCCGGTGCATTTGTTGCACGGTCGACTGGATTGGATCTGCAGGCCCGAAGCCGCTTGGGCAGTTCATCAGGTCTTGCCCCACAGTCAACTTCAATGGATTGATAACGCGGGTCACAACGCGTTTGAACCCGAAATGACCACTGCCTTGTTGCAAGCCATTGCAGCAGCCACCCAAGCCCACCTTTGAACCATGTCTTTACGCCTGCAAATCAATCTGATCATTGGCATTTTGTTGGCCACGTTTGCATCCTTGCTGATTGGCTTGCATTTGCGCGATACGCGTCAAAGCGTGCGAGATGAAATGGATGGTGCGAGCGTGGTGGCCACGCAATTGCTCTCCAGGGTACAGGCCAACACCAACAGTGCCAGTTTGGAAGACATGTCGCGTTTTTTGGCCTCTGTCGGTCGCATTCGTGCGCATGAAATCGAACTGCTCAATGATGCTGGCGAAGCGATCTACCAATCACCACCACCCACCTACAAAGCAGGCCGCGATGCACCTCAGTGGTACAGCCAAATCGTCAAACCATTGGTCATGATCCGCGAGATTCAATTGCCCCAAGGACGCGTGTTGCTGCGCCCGGATCCGTCCCGTGCGGTGCTTGATGGCTGGGATGCCTTTGTGCCATTGCTGGTGATCGTCATCTTGGGCTTTGTGCTGGGCAATGGTTTGGTCTATGTTTTGGTGGGCCGCAGCTTGAAGCCTATTCAACAAGTGGTACAGGGCTTGCATGACATCAGCGCAGGTGGTTATGACACCCGCCTACCTGCAATGCGTGGCCAAGAAGCCCGAATGATGGGTCAAGCCTTTAACAACATGGCGCAGTCTGTGCAAGAAGGTATTGCAGCGCGTGAGAAAGCGAAAGAAGCCACCCAGGCACTGGCGCAAAACCGCGAACTGACCCAAGTCATTCAAGCCCGGATTGAAGAAGTGCGTGGCCAAATTGCCCGCGAATTGCATGACGAATTGGGCCAGCAAGTCACCGCCATCAAAAGTGTGGGCTTGGCGATTGCCCACCGTGCCAAAGGCGTGGACCCGCAAATTGAATCGTCGGCCCAGATGGTGGTGCAATGTGCAGATGCGATTTACGAGGAAGTGCATCAATTGGTCAGTCAATTGCGACCGCTGGCCCTGGACCGGTTTGGTTTGCAAGACGCCTTGCAAGATTTGCTGGAAGACGCCCGCAGAAGACATCCGCAAGTGAAAATCTTGTTGCACGTCCAAGCCAATTTGGAAAATCTAGCAGGTGATCTGGCCACAGCCACCTACCGCATCATGCAAGAGTCCCTCACCAACGCCTTGCGACACGCTCAAGCCAGCCTGATAGACATGCAGGTTGAAATCTTGGATGAGCATTTGCATTTGGATGTGCGGGACAACGGTGTGGGACCGCACCCCGATTGGCAAGCCTCAGGGCACTTTGGTGTGATTGGCATGCACGAACGCGCCCAAGGTTTGGGGGGCAGTTTGCTTTTTGAACTGTTGCAACCCTCAGGTGTGCGCGTACACGCGGTCTTGCCGCTCAAGCACAATAGAAGCCATGGCTAAATTGAAACTGTTCTTGGTGGATGACCACGCCGTGGTGCGCGGCGGCTTCAAAGTGCTGCTGCAAACATGGGCTGATGTTGAAGTGGTTGGCGAGGCCGCCAGTGGCGAAGAGGCTCTTCAGCACTACGAAGCCTTGCAACCGGACGTGGTCGTCATGGACATTGCCATGGGCGGCATGGGCGGGATTGAAGCCATCAAGCGATTGGTGGCCAAAGATCCCAAGGTGCGGATTTTGTCTTTGTCAGCGCATGAGGACACCAGTTACTCCAAACGTGCTTTGCAAGCTGGAGCGCTGGGCTACTTGTCCAAACGCACCGCCCCCGAAATTTTGATCGACGCCATCCGCTTGGTGGCCCAACACAAACGCTTCATTGATCCTGCCATTGCTCAGCGCATGGCCATGCAAGACTTGGAAGGTGATGACAACCCCTTGGAAAAACTTTCACCGCGAGAGTTTGAAGTGTTTGTGCAATTGGCCAAAGGCCAATCGGTGATCCAAATTTCAGAAACCCTGAATCTGTCGTCTTCAACGGTAGGCACACATCTCTACAAACTAAAGCAAAAGCTGCAAGTGGCCAATCAATCTGAAATCACTTTGTTGGCGATGCGCCATGGTTTGTTGGATGCGGGCAACCCTTGAATCTTGGCTGCCACACAAATCCCATAAGATCTCAACATAACCAGGAGTAACACATGAAAAAACTATTGACCATCACTTCCCTGGCCTTCTTGACATCCGCTGCAATGGCGGCTGAAGCTGGCCAATCTGAAACAGGCGTGGACTACAACGAACTCAGCGCTTCTTATGTGTCCATGGATTCAACCGTTGGAACAACCACCACCACTTTCACTGGGTATGGTCTTGCAGCCACTTACCTTTTGTCAGAAAACTTCTTTGTTTTGGGTTCCTACACCAGTGTTGAAAAATCTACCACCACCATTTCCTATACATCCGGCTCCGTAGGCTACCGCTTGCCAATCGCTGCCAACACCGATGCAGTGGCCACGATTGGCTACAGTTATGTGGATTTAGGCTCAACTCATGAAGACACCTACCCCATGAGCCTGGGCGTTCGTGCGGCAGTCACGCCTGATGTGGATCTGGGTGCCGATCTTATTTACGTTGAAGCTGATGACGCTCAAAGCGGTTTTGGTGCCAGCATCAAGTACAAAATCAACAGCAACTTGTTTGTTCGTGGCAACTACAGGTCGTTGACAGATTCCAGTCAGTACTCTGTTGGTGTTGGCATCAAGTTCTAAACCACCAACCGCCTCAGCCCATCTCAACCTGAGGCGGCACCAAGGGCGCAGTCACTTTGACATGCACAATCTGATTGGCGTCTGACGTCAAACTGATGCGTCCATGGTGCAAATGGATGATCTCAATGCACAAACTCAGTCCCAGGCCATGCCCATCCACATGGCGAGTATGGGCTGAGTCTCCTCGGTAAAACCTTTCAAAAGCGCGACCTGACAAATCTTGTACCACCTCATGGGTGGGGTTGGAAATCGTGAGTTCTAAGTTGCCGTCTTGTGCATGGAGTTGGCAATCGATCCAACCACTGGGCAGGTTGTAGTTGACCGCATTGACACACAAGTTTTGAATGAGCTGGCGGATCAGTTGCGCGTCGCAGCGCCAAACCACTTGCGCTTGGATGTTGGAAGTGATTGTCAAGTCAGATTGAAACAAACGGGCATCTTTCACCATTTGGTCGAGCAGTTCGCTGATATTCACACTGCTCATGTCCAATTTGATGCTGTCGGCATCGGCCCGCGACAACAACAGCAACTTCTCGGTGATGTCAATCAAGCGCTCAATTTCTTCACCCATCAATCGCAACCGGATTTGGGCTTCAGAGCCCGCAGGCAATTCGGCAATGCCCAATTCCACATGGCCGCGCAAAATCGTCAGAGGCGTTCGCAACTCATGGGATGCATCTGCAGAAAACCGGTGGGACTGCAAAAAACTGTTGTGCAGTCTGCCACGCAAATCCTCAAACACATTCGTGAACGCTTCAAACTCTTGGTAATCGGCATCCACCTGCAGGGGTTCGTTCAAGTTTTTAGAAGACAGCTTTTGCAAGTTTTTTTGGATGTCGTTCACTGGCTTGAGCAGCACCACCGTCATCAACCAACCCACAAACAG
>JBIIPF010000163.1:0-4515 GCA_044342755.1 Limnohabitans sp.
CGGCTTACTGGCAATCTCCGTCGCAGCATTCATGGCGGCTTCGAGGGCGCTGGCGGCGTGCGGCAACACCTGGTTCACCAAGCCGTGCTGCAAGGCTTGCTCAGCCCCCATGCGCCGACCGGTGTAGGCCAGTTCTTTGGCCACCGCCATCGGAATGAGTTTGGGCAAGCGCTGCAAAGTGCCGACATCGGCCACCATGCCGATGTTGATTTCTTGGATGCAGAAAAACGCATCGGCGCTGGCATAGCGCAAGCAACAAGCCGTCACCATGTCCACCGCGCCCCCTATGCAGCCCCCTTGAATGGCCACGATCACTGGGATACGCAGGTTTTCCAAACGCGTGAACGTGGACTGCAATTCCCACAGCAAATCAGCAATCGCGGCGCGCCCTTCAGCGCTTTGGTCGTCCATGCTGACCGACGCGCCAAAGGCGTCAAGGGACATGCCCGCACTGAAATGCTTGCCGGTGCTGCTGATGACCAGCACGCGCGCTTCATTACTTTGTTGCAAGTTGTGCAACACGCCATCCAACTCGCGCCAAAACACCATGTGCATGGTGTTGAGTTCACTGGGTCGGTTCAAGACCAAATGGGCGATGTGGTTTTCAATGTGCAGTTCAAAACAGGTCGGCTTGCTCATGGCGTGTCTCTTTCGGTGGTGCAGGTTCTCGGGCTGTCAGGGCAGAGGATAAAGGGTTCTGTGCCTCATCAGAGTCTTGTTTGACCAACGCACCAACGCGCACACCCAACAAGCGCAGACGGCGTTTCATGTCAACGCGTTTCAAACACCAACCACCCACTTGTCGAATTTCCAAGGGGTTGGCGGTGTAGTGGTCCAAGGTTTGATCGCGGGTCACACTTTTGAAATTGTCAAAGCGCAACTTGATACCAATGGTTTTGCCGACATAACCTTTGCGTTGCAAGTCGGCCGCCACTTGTTGGCACAAGCGGGTGAAGATGTCGCCGAGTGCAGCGCGGTCGTGCACCACATGCAGGTCTTTCTCGAAGGTGGTTTCGCGGCTCATCGACACCGGCTCGCTGTCTGTGACCACCGGGCGATCATCCAAACCGTGTGCGGCATCATGCAACCACGCACCGTAACTTTTGCCAAAGTGCTGTACCAACCAATCACGCTCTTTCATGGCCAAGTCGCCGATGGTGTGGATGTTGTGTGCTTTTAATTTTTCATCGGCCTTGGGGCCAATGCCATTGATTTTTCTGCAAGCCAGTGGCCAGATTTTGCTGGGCACATCTTCAGGGTAGATGATGGAAATGCCATTGGGTTTGTTCAACTCGCTCGCCATTTTTGCGAGCAATTTATTCGGTGCGATGCCGATCGAGCAGGTCAGTCCGGTGGCATCGGTGATGGCCTTTTGCATCAAGCGGGCCAACACCCGCCCACCTTCGCGCTGGCCGCCGGGCACCTCGGTGAAGTCGATGTAAATCTCGTCCACGCCCCGGTCTTCCACCAGCGGCGCGATGTCGAGCACGATGTCTTTGAAGGTGCGTGAATAGTGCCGGTATTGCGCAAAATCCACCGGCAACAAAATCGCATCCGGACACAGCTTGGCGGCTTTCATCACGCCCATGGCCGAGCCCACGCCAAAGGCTCTGGCGGCATACGTGGCCGTGGTGATGACGCCTCGGCCCACATAACCCGACAAGCGCGGAAACACGCCCACCGGAATCTCGCTCAGATGGTCTGCAGTCCACTCGCGTTCAGGTTGCAGCACACGCATGCGGCCCAGCAAATCGTCTTCGCGCCGCCGCCCGCCCCCGATGACCACCGGCAAGCCCTTGAGTTGCGGGTAGCGCAGCAACTCCACCGACGCATAAAACGCGTCCATGTCCAGGTGAGCGATGCGGCGGGGAAGCGCGGGCATGGGGCTTAGAAGATGCCGAAATTGAACGCGTAGCCAAATTCTGTTTGTGTCTGGTGGGTCCAGACACTGCTGCGGTTGACTTGGGCGCGACCTTGGCCCATTTCCAAGTACAAATGGCCGAGGTTGTAATTGCCCCAGCGCACACCGGCTGATAATTTTTCTTTGCGTTGGTCATAGCCATCGATGTTTTCTGCGGACACCCACCGCCCATAGACCTGCCAATTCGGGTTGAACACCCAACCCAGCTCAGTGAACACACCGCCAAAATTGCCCCTGATTTGCGGGTCGCCATGGAACAAGGTCAAACCAGCGTGCAGATTGAGGCCGCCTTGCGGGGTGCGGTGCAGCATCCAACCGTAGCCCAGGTCGGCACCAAAACTCACGTCCTGTTCGGCATGCACCAGCCGCGTGAACACGGTTTCGGGCGCGATGCGGCCCACCAAATACAGTTTTTCGTAGCCGTCGATGTAGTCTTGATTGACCGCCGTCTTGGCGCTCAATGGTTTTTCAGCGGCTGCGTATTTGCTGCTGAGTGCGTAGAGGTCGTTGATTTTTTCTTGCTGCTGCCGGACATCGGTTTCGCGGTCTTCCGACAGCGGGTGGGTGCGCAAATAGGTCCAGCGTGGAATCAGCTGGAGGTAGCCCAAGGCCTCTCGATTCATCTGCTCTTCTTGGGAGAACTTTTGAAAGGTGCTTTGAGCTGCTTTTGGATTGAAACCGGCCCGCGCCATCAACTCCAGGCCAATGCGGTCCGCTTCAATTTCCTTCATGCGCGACAAATTTTTATCGACGCCGTAGTCGATGATCATGGCGCTGGCCCAGGGCGACAAGGCTTGCGACAAACCCACACCGGCCGCATAGATGGGCACATAGTTGCTCCAATACTCCCGCATGTGCTCGCGCAGGTTGTGGGCTATTTCATGCGCCAGGATGAAAGCCAGCTCGTCTTCTGTGAGTGCCAAGTGTTCGATCAAACCGCGGTAGACCATCACTTTGCCCGCACCCACGGTGTAGGCATTCACCCGGCCACGGTCCACCACATGGATTTCCCAATCCCAAGTGGAGGCTTCAGGATGAATCACGTCCACCTGCGCAATCAAGCGCTTGAACATGGCTTGAACACGGTCATCTTGGTACTGCACGGAAGGTGTGTCCAGCAAACCTTGTGCGCGGTAGAGGCTGCGGTCGGTGAAGTTGCTGAGCTTGCTCACCACATCGGCGGCCACTTGGGGCACGGCCAGGTTTTGTTTACGATCCACATCCACGGCGGTGGGTCGGGTGCTGCTGCACCCTCCCAAAGCCAGAGAAATCAACAGGCCAAGCCAAGTGCTGAGGCGCGTGGCTGGCAATCTGCCATCAGGCTTTGAAGCTGTACCCATGGTGTCGCAAAGGCAAGGAGCGGATACGCTCACCGGTGGCACTGAACAAAGCGTTCATGGCCGCTGGAATCACGCCGCCAATCGGTGGCTCACCAACCCCGCCCCAAAAATTCCCAGTAGGCACCAGCACGCTGATGACTTCGGGGGCATGGCTCATGCGGGCCAAGGGGTAGTCGCCAAAATTACCTTGCACCACCGCACCTTTGTCGATGGTGATGTCTTCGAACATGAGGGCCGACAGACCCCAAATCACACCACCTTCAATTTGCGCTTTGACAGCATCAGGATGCACCACATAGCCTGAGTCGATGGCCACGGCCACGCGGTGCACGTGGATTTCCTTGTTTTGCACCGACAACTCCACCGCTGCTGCTGTGAAACTGGCGTAGGAATCCACAACCGCAATGCCACGGTGAACCCCTTTGGCAGCAGGCTTGTCCCAGCCTATCGCTTTCGCCACGGCATCAAGCACGGCCTGGTCTTTCTTCCCTTGCAGCAACGGGCGGCGAAATGCGTAGGGGTCTTTGCCTGCGGCATGGGCCAACTCGTCTATGAAGCATTCCCGGTAAAAAGGGTTGTTGGTGTGCGCCACGGCACGCCAAAAGCCCGGCGGCACATGGAACTGGTTCAGCATGTACTCGTTGGTGAAGTTGGGCACCGCATAGGGGTTGTCGCGAAACACCCGAGTGTTGATCGGGTCAATGCCGTCTTTGATCATGGCTGGCAAGACCGTGATCGCAATCGATTGGTCGGCCTGACGGGCTTCCCAAGCAGTCCACTCACCGTCTTTGTTCAAGGCACCACGCAGCTTGACCAGAGAAACAGGGCGGTAACGGCCTTGGCGCATGTCTTCTTCGCGAGACCACATGAGTTTGATGGGTGTGCCCGGCATGGCCATGGCGATTTTCACGGCTTGTATCGTGTAGTCTTGGTGCATGACCCGGCGTCCAAAAGCACCACCAGCGTGCATTTTGTGGATTTGAATCTTGGCCACGGGCAGCCCAGAGGCTTGTGCAGCCGCATTGATGGAGGCCTCTCCGTTTTGCGTGCCAACCCACACTTGCAGTTCATCAGGCTTGAAAAGCGCCGTGGCGTTTTGCGGCTCCATGGTGGCGTGGTTGACAAAACCGGTGAAGTACTCGGCTTCCAACACTTTGTGCGCACTGGCGAAAGCCTGGGTGGTATCGCCATCTTTGCGGGCAATCGGGGCTTTGTCAGCGGCCAAGTCTTGCTTCAACTTGCGCATGATGCTGT
>JBIIPF010000162.1:0-4515 GCA_044342755.1 Limnohabitans sp.
GCTTTTGTTGAAACCGCCAAACGTGCCCAACACATGGGCCTGGAAATGATCGAACTGCATGGCGCACACGGCTATTTGCTGCACGAGTTTTTGTCGCCCATCGCGAATCAGCGAGCCGACAACTTTGGCGGCAGTTTCGAGAACCGTGTTCGTTTTCCACTGCACATTTTCAAAGCCATGCGCGAGGTCTTTGACGGCACCTTTGGCATGCGCTTGTCGGCCACCGATTGGATTGAGGGCGGTTGGACGCTTGAAGAAACCACAGCCTTGAGTTTGTTGCTGAAACAAGCCGGTGCAGATTTCATCCACATTTCTTCAGCGGGCATTGCGCCGCAGCAGCAAATCAAAGTCGGCCCTGGGTACCAAGTTCCGTTTGCCAAGCATGTGAAAGACCAAACCGGCATGCCCACCATCGCGGTGGGCTTGATCACCGATCCGCACCAAGCCGAGGCGGTGCTGGCTGAGGGCAGTGCCGACATGGTGGCCATTGGGCGCAGTTTTTTGTACAAGCCACGTTGGGGTTGGGAGGCTGCCGCTGCCTTGGGTGGCACGGTGCAAGCCACATCCCAATACTGGCGCAGCTTGCCCAAAGAAGCGAATGGTATTTTTGGCGACGCCAAGATCGGCATGCGTTAAAAAACCGGTTGCCCCAACAAGCCTTCGCGCACCGTGGGGTAGCGCAGTTTGAAACGCAAGTGCTGCTTCAAGCGCTGGTTGCGCATGCGCCTGGATTCGCTCATGAAACTGAGGGTGATGGGCGGCAATTCTTTTTCAGCTTGCAAACGGCTGATGCGCGGTGGCTTTGGCAGCTGCCAAAGACTGGCCGCGAGGTCCATGTAATCGGCCATTCGCAAATCGCTGTCATCGTTCACGTTCAAGATCTGCAACTTGGGGCCACGCCACAGCGCCAGCACCGTGGCGCGGGCCAAATCATCCGCATGGATGTGGTTGGTGTACACATCATCCGCGGCATGCAGCACGGGTGTGCCTCTCGCCAAGCGTTCACGCGGTGTGCCGCCCTCGCGGTTCAAGGCGTAAATGCCGGGAATGCGCAGCAGGTTCACACGCGGCACGCCACGTCGACCCCATGACTGCAACCCGTTTTCAGCATCGACGCGTCGATAGGCCCGAGGCGTTGTCGGGTTCACCGCGCGTGTTTCATCAATCCAAGCGCCCTTGCAATCGCCATAGACGCCACTGGTCGAGCCGTACACCACGCACTGGGGTGCAGTGCGTCTGGCCAATGCCTGCACAAGGTGTCGGGTGCGCGGATCGGTGTCGCCTTGCAACGGAGGTGGTGCCATGTGCACCACGTGCGTGGCCACACCAGCCAAGCGTTGCAAGCTGTGTAGCTCATCCAAATTGCCTAGGATAGGCGTGATGCCTCGTGCTTGTAGTTCAGGCACCCGTTGCACCGAACTGGTCAATGCCAACACCCGACTCGATGCGTTCAAAAGCCCCGCCACCCGCAGCCCGACATCACCACAACCGACGATCAACACCCGGGGTCTTCTGAACCGAGCAGGCAAGGCGCCCAGGGGGCTGAGGTTTGAGGGCAAAATCGCGTCTTTCGGTTGGTGATTACAGGTACAAGGATTTCTCAGATGTCGTTTCAGATTGTCGTTCAGCCCAGCGGTCGCCATTTTTCCACGGCGGCAGCTGAAACCATTTTGGCCGCCGGTATCCGTCAAGGCATTGGCCTGCCCTACGGATGTAAAGACGGCGCTTGCGGCTCGTGCAAATGCAAAAAAATCTCGGGCGAGGTGACGATGGCCGAGTACCAATCCAAGGCCTTGAGCGCTGAAGAATTGGCGCAGGGCATGGTCCTCACTTGCCGCGCTACGCCCTTGTCAGATGTGGTGCTGGAATCCAAACAAGTGGTCGAGGCCGGTGCCTTTGCGATCAAAAAAATGCCTGTGCGCGTGCAAGCACTGGAGAAACTTTCGCACGACGTGATGCGGGTGCAGTTGCAATTGCCTGCTGCCGAACCGTTTCAATATCACGCCGGTCAGTACGTGGAGTTTTTGTTGCGCGATGGTTCGCGCCGCGCCTATTCCATGGGCAATGCGCCGCACACCTTGGTGGCGGGTGCGCCCAGTGTCGAACTGCATATTCGCCACATGCCTGGCGGCAAATTCACCGACCATGTGTTTGGCGCCATGAAAGAAAAAGAAATCCAACGGGTCGAAGGTCCGTATGGCAGTTTCTTTTTGCGCGAAGACAGCACGGCGCCCATCGTGTTGTTGGCCTCAGGGACCGGCTTTGCGCCCATCAAAGCCTTGATGGAACACATGCAGCACAAAGGCATCAGCCGCCCAACGCGTTTGTACTGGGGCGGTCGCCGTCCGGCTGATTTGTACCTGAACGATTGGGTGATGGCGCAATTGCCGCTGATGCCGAACTTGCAATACATCCCGGTGGTGTCAGATGCGGTGCCCGAAGACCACTGGAGCGGTCGCTCAGGTTTTGTCCACAGCGCGGTGTTGCAAGATACGCCGAGCTTGAGCGGTTACCAGGTGTATGCCTGCGGTGCGCCCATCGTGGTGGACTCGGCGCGGCGAGACTACGTCGCGAATGGCCTGTCGGAAGATGAATTTTTCGCCGACTCGTTCACCAGCGAGGCAGACAAAGCGCAGAGCTAAGGCTTTCGTGCCTGGGCGTTTTTCTCACGCAAGGCACGCATTTTTTCGGCAATCTTGATTTCCAATCCGCGCTCCACCGGTTCGTAAAGCGTGGGTGGCTTCATGCCGTCGGGCCAATAATTTTCGCCTGCAGCAAAGGCATCCGGCTCGTCATGGGCGTAACGGTAAGCCTTGCCGTAGTCCAAGTCCTTCATCAAGGTGGTGGGCGCATTGCGCAGATGCAGCGGGACAGGTCGGGTGCCATCGCTCTTGATGAGCTTGCGCACGCTGTTGTAGGCCTTGTAAACCGCGTTGGATTTGGGGGCGATGGCCAAGTACACCACGCACTCTGCCAGCGCCAATTCGCCCTCGGGGCTGCCCAATCGCTCGTACACCTCAGCCGCATCCAGCGCCAATCGCAAAGCGCGCGGATCGGCCAAGCCAATGTCTTCAGCCGCCATGCGGATCATGCGCCGCGCCATGTATTTCGGCTCAGCCCCGCCATCGAGCATGCGCACCAACCAATACAGCGCGGCATCGGGGTCTGAACCGCGCACCGATTTGTGCAAGGCGCTGATGGTGTCGTAGAACTGCTCGCCACCTTTGTCATAGCGGCGCATGCGTTCGCCCAGCACCTTCATCAGCCAGTCATCGGTCACCAGCGTCAGCTTTTCCCGATGTGCTGCGACCGCCAAAGTCTCCAAGGTGTTGAGCAAACGCCGCGCATCGCCATCGGCATAGGCGATCAGCCTCGCTTGCGCAGCAACTTCAAGCTTGGGCACCGCCTCAATGTCGCGCGCCTTGGCGATGATTTGCGCCAAGTCATCCTCCGACAGCGGTTGCAGCACATACACCGCTGCCCGCGACAACAAGGCCGAATTGACTTCGAAAGAAGGGTTTTCGGTGGTGGCCCCAATGAAGGTGAACAAGCCCGACTCGACATGCGGCAAAAACGCATCTTGCTGGCTTTTGTTGAAGCGGTGCACCTCGTCCACAAACACGATGGTGCGGCGGTTGTCCAAGCCATCCCGCGCGGCTTGCGCCAAGTCCACCGCCTCGCGGATTTCTTTCACGCCGCCGAGCACCGCGCTGATGGCCAAGAACTGCGCATCGAAAGCGTCGGCCATCAACCGCGCAATCGTCGTCTTGCCCACACCCGGCGGTCCCCAGAGCAAGCAACTGTGCGGCTGCCCCGACTCAAAGGCCACGCGCAGTGCCATGCCTTCACCCAAGATGTGTTGCTGGCCAATCACCTCGGCCAGGGTGCGCGGTCGAAGCCGTTCGGCCAAAGGGGTGTGGTTGCCGGCGGGCTTGTTCATGGCGCGATGCTCAGGGTCGCACCACATCCGCGCCCTTGGGCGGCACAAAGTTGAACTGCGAAGCAGTCAATTGGCTGGGATTGACTTGCACCTTGTCAAAACGCATTTGCGAACGGGTGCCAAAGGCATCGACGATGTCCAAGTGGGCCAGCACCATGTGCCCGTCTTCTTGACGCAGCCCAATGCGCACCTGCTGCAAGCTGCTGTCCTTCATTTTGGGTTTGGCCACCACCCAATCCACGCCTGCTTCGCTGGGCGCGGCAAGCAACTCAAATTCTTTGCCCAAGGTGGCCAAGTCGCTGGCCGACGCAATCAAGCTGGCCGGTGTGCTGCCCAAAGCTTGGGCTTGGCTGCGCACCGTCACTTGGTTCAAGTCGAAGTCATAGAGCCACAGGTTCTTGCCATCGGCCACGATGTTTTGCACAAAGGGTTTGTTGTAGTCAAAGCGAAACACGCTGGGGCGCACAAAGGCAAAACTGCCACTGGAGGTTTTGGGTTTGGAAGGGCGGCCTTCTTTGGCGGGTGCGGCCACCACTTGCACAAAGTCGGCTCGCATGCTGCGGGTTTGCTTCAGG
>JBIIPF010000164.1:0-4511 GCA_044342755.1 Limnohabitans sp.
TGTCCACCAGCCCAAACAAAGCGTCACGATCAGCCAGCGCCCCAGCGCCAAGCCGTGTGGCTCGATGACGCCGGGCGCCATGCGGGCGACCATGAAGTTGAAGGCCCACATGGCGGGCACGCACCAAATCGCGATGGCGGCCAATCTGACAGAGGACGCCTTGCTCATGCGAAGCAGCCTGACAACATCGAAACATCAACTTCAGAAAAG
The DNA here is from genome assembly GCA_044342755.1 of Limnohabitans sp. Classification (GTDB taxonomy): domain Bacteria; phylum Pseudomonadota; class Gammaproteobacteria; order Burkholderiales; family Burkholderiaceae_C; genus Limnohabitans. The sequence continues at coordinate 211 of JBIIPF010000164.1, forward strand.
CAAGACAAGACAAACATTTTCATGGGCAATCTCTCCATGAAAGCGCGTCGGCCATGCCGCGCAACAGGTTTTGGCGAACCACCAACCAGCTTGCAAAAAAGCCAAAGCACTTCACAGCTTCAAAGCCTCTTGCGCCAAGCTCGCCACTTCATGCGCCGGGCGGTCTTTCAGGCGGTGGTCGCTCCAAACCTGACGCCAACGTCTGGCACCCGGCTGGCCATGGCGCAGACCCAGCATGTGGCGCGACACCGCGAACCAGCCCACACCCCGCGCCGCCTGTGCGCTCATGTAGCGCACCATCTGGTCTTCCACCTCGTCGCGATTCAGCGGCGAGGAAGCCAAGCCCATCAGCGCATCCCATTCGCTCAAGAACCAAGGCCGGTGGTAGGCCTCGCGCCCAACCATCACACCGTCCAATGTCGACAAGTGCTCTGAAATCTGCGCCTCGGTGGTGATGCCGCCGTTGATCACGAATGCCAGCGCTGGGAAATCGGCTTTCAGGCGCAGCACCCATTCGGGCTTCAAGGGCGGAATCTCTCGGTTTTCTTTCGGAGACAAGCCTTGCAACCAAGCGTTGCGGGCATGCACGATGAAATGCTGGCAACCCGCTTGCGCCACAGTGCCGACAAAATCGCGCACAAAGTTGTAGCTCTCGCCACGGTCAATGCCAATGCGGTGCTTCACCGTCACCGGCAGGTCCACCGCATCGCGCATGGCTTTGACACCATCGGCCACCAACTGCGGCTCGGCCATCAAACACGCGCCAAAAGCACCGCGCTGCACCCGCTCCGAGGGGCAGCCGCAATTGAGGTTGATTTCTTGGTAACCCCATTGCGCGCCCAGCTTGGCGGCTTGGGCCAAATCCGCGGGTTCGCTGCCGCCCAATTGCAACGCCACGGGGTGCTCTTCGGGGTTGAAGTCCAGGTGGCGCGGCACATCACCGTGAATCAGCGCACCCGTGGTGACCATTTCGGTATAGAGCAAGGCGTGGCGGGACAAGAGACGGTGGAAATACCGGCAGTGGCGGTCGGTCCAGTCCATCATCGGGGCCACCGACAGCGAGCCAGGGCGCGGGGTCTGGTCTTTAGGCATTGAAAACAGGCGTCTCAGCCACCCTGTTACCCGCCGCATGAAGCCAACGGACACGCCACAAGCGATTCAAACTGAATACCAAATAAAGCATTTGCAAAATAATTTTCAAGTTTTCTTGGCTGGTGTCGAGAGTTGATAACCCATCGTGGAATTCATGTGAACAACGATATTTTGCCCCTCTTCCGCCCCCAGCCTCGGGGTTGGCCTGTCGCCAAAGCGATGTCAGGCAGCCTGCTCGCGACCCTGGTTGTTGGGCTGCTGCCTGTGCCAAGCGCCGCTGCTGATGAACAAGTGGTGATCAGCGCGGTGGATGACCGCGCGAACTGGGTGCAGTTCCCCCCACCCAAACCCAAACCCGTGCAAGCCGACCGCGACAGCGTCGCCCCGAAACCGGCTGAAACGGCCAAACCACCTGAAGCCGCCAAACCTGTTGAAGCCGCCAAACCTGTTGAAGCAGCCAAACCTGTTGAAGCAGCCAAACCTGTTGAAGCAGCCAAACCTGTTGAAGCAGCCAAACCACCCGAAGCGACCAAGCCGGCCGAGGTGCCGCGCATGGCGAATCAGGCCGAGGTGGGCATTGAATTGGTGGGCTTTTTGTTTGTCGGCAACCAAGCCATCAGCAGCACCGAATTGGGCCAGGCCTTGGCGGGCCAGTTGGGCATGAAATCCAACATGGCAGAGTTTGAAAAAATCGCCGAGGACGTGACCCGCTATTACCGCCAACGCGGCATCCTTGCGCGGGCTGATTTGCCGCAACAAGAATTGAGTGCAGGCGTGCTGCGGGTCAACATCACGGAAGCCAAATTTGGCGGTGCGGTGATGGACGACCCGGGTGGTGCCATGAAAGCCTCCGACCACTTGGTGCGTTTGATCGAGCGGCAACAACCCGTGGGCCAAACCATCAACCTGAAGGCCTTGGAAACCGCCTCCTTGCTGGCCGGTGAACTGCCGGGCGTGAAAACCCAAATCAGTTTGCAGCCCGGCGCCAACGCTGGTGAATCCGTGGCGCTGGTGCAGGTGATGCGCAGCAAAGAAAAAGAAGTGCGAGTGGACTTGGACAACCATGGCTCACGGGCGGTGGGTGCTTCTCGGCAATCGCTGATCTTCAACCTGAACAATCCCGGCAACCGGGGCGACAACATCACGGCGAACCTGCTCAACAGCGAAGGCGTGAAATACGGCAAGCTGCTCTACAGCTTGCCCGTGGGAGACAACGGTTGGCGCTTGGCCACCTATGGTTCGGCCATGCATTACAGACTGATCACGCCCGACTTCAAGTCTTTGCAAGCAGAAGGTCCTTCGACGACGCTGGGCATGGCCTTGAACATCCCCGTGGAAAGAAACGAAAACCAGCAAATCAATCTCAACATCGCTGGGGACTGGAAGCAGTACCGCAACGATGTGGTCGGTCAAACCATCTCCAAGTACAGCGGACAAGCCCTGACCTTGTCGCTGGAAGCTGCCGGGCAAGACCCCTTGTCACCTTGGCAATACCGCAGCAACGCCGCCTGGGTGCTAGGCTATCTGGATTTGAGCAAATCCACTACAGAACATATGCAGGGTGATGCGCTCACCGCGAAAACCGCTGGCCATTTCCAGCGCTGGCGTTTGAGCCACTTGCAGCGCTATGCCATCAATGACCGTCAAGCCGTGCTGGGGCAATTCCAAACCCAATGGGCGAACAAGAATTTGGACGGTGCCGAAAAACTTTACTTGGGTGGTGCCCAAGGCGTGCGCGCCTACCCGGCCAATGAGGCGGGGGGCAGTTTGGGCAACTTGTTGAACTTGGAGTACCAACACCAACTGCCTGTGGGCAACAACCAGTTGACACTGGCCGGGTTTTACGATTGGGGGGATGTCACCATCAACAAAGACAGCGCCTACACCAGCGCTTTGAACCACTACCAGTTGCAAGGCGCGGGTTTGTGGATGGGCAGCAGTGTGAACTCGGGTTTGGGCCAAACCGATTTCAAACTCACCTGGGCACGGCGCATCGGTCACAACCCCAATGCCAACAGCAGTGGTTTGGACCAAGATGGCAGCTTGGTCCTGGACCGCTATTTGTTCAACCTCAACCATGCGTTCTGACATGAAACAAGTCCACCGCCACACCACCTTGGTTTCGTGCTTGGCCTTGTTGGGGCTGCAATTGCATGCACAAACACCTCACGTGGCCAGCAGCGCCTTGCCGCAGGGTGCCAACCTGGTGTCAGGACAAGCCACGGTGACGCAAACCGCGCCGAATGCTTTGTCAATTGGGCAAACCAGCAACCGCGCGGTGCTGGACTGGAACAGTTTCAACATTGGCAGCCAAGCCTCGGTGCAATTCAACCAACCCAATGCCAACGCTGTGGTGTTGAACCGGGTGCTCGACACCAACCCCAGCCAAATCTTGGGCCGCTTGAGCGCCAATGGTCAGGTGTTCATCAGCAACCCAGCCGGGGTCTTGTTTGGCCCCACAGCCCAGGTGAACGTGGCCGGTTTGGTGGCCACCACGCAAGCGATTTCCAACGAGGATTTCAATGAATTTGGCGCCGCGCTGGCCGTCAACGGCCACCAAGGCGCGGTGGTGAACCAAGGGCAGATCACCGCAGCTTTGGGCGGCTACATTGCTTTGCTGGCCCCCGAGGTGCGCAATGAAGGTGTGCTGTTGGCACGCGAAGGCACCGTGGCTTTGGCTGCGGGGGCGAAAACGGTTTTGCAATTCGCCGACAGCAAGTTGGTGTCGGTGTTGGTCGAGCAGTCCGTGATGGATGCGCTGGTGGTCAACAAGCAAGTGATTCGGGCCGATGGCGGCTTGGTGATTTTGTCGGCTCGCAGCGCGAATGCCATCTTGGGCAGCGTGATTCAACAAAGCGGCACGATTGAGGCCTTGTCTTTGGTGAACCGCGAAGGCCGGGTGTTTTTGGATGGCGGCTCGCAGGGTTTGGTCGACATGAGTGGCCAGATCAGCGCTGCCGGTGCAGCGGCGGGCACCCAAGGTGGCGAGGTGGTGGTCACCGGTGACAAAGTGACCATCGGCAGCCAAGCGCGGGTGGACGCCAGCGGCCAAGCCGGTGGCGGCAAGGTCCTGATTGGCGGTGACTGGCAAGGCCAGAACCCGCTGATTCGCCAAGCCAATGAAGTGATCGTGAAACCGGGTGCTGTGCTGAATGCCTCCGCCCTGAGCAAGGGCCACGGCGGCACCGTGGTGGTCTGGTCCAACACGC
>JBIIPF010000165.1:0-4508 GCA_044342755.1 Limnohabitans sp.
TCCCGTGAGGGGGTGTGCCAAGCGGCGGCGGTCGGTGTCGCTGAGCGCAGTGCCCGCAATGTCCAAAATCAGGGGAGCGTGGGGAACGGTTTTCATGGTTCAAGCAGCAGTTTGTTCAACGATGACGTGGCTGGTGGCGTAGTCGGTTTCGTCGCTGAGGGTGACATGGGCGCGCAATCGCCGTTGGTTGAACCAATCCTGTAAAGCGCCATGCAACACGATGGTGGGTTGGCCGCTGGGCAACTTGCCCACTTCGCAATGCCGCCAGGTCATGGGCATGCGCATGCCCAAACCAATGGCTTTGCTGAAAGCCTCTTTCACTGAAAAACGGGTGGCCAAAAAACGGATGCCACGGTCAGGCCAACGCAGGCTGCGGGCCCGAAAGGTGTGCATTTCGGCCTCGCTCAAAATCTTCAAGGCGAAGCGTTCGCCATGCCGTTCGAAGCTGGCGCGGATGCGGCGAATGTCGCAAATGTCCGTGCCAATGCCGTAAATCTGGCTCATGCTTGCAAGCACTTCAAATAGGCTTGAATGGTGGCGTTGTAACCCATCTCCAACGCATCGGCCATGAGTGCATGACCAATCGACACTTCCCTCACCCCAGGCACCGTTTGCACAAAGTCGCGCAAATTGAACAGGTTCAAGTCGTGTCCGGCATTGATTTCCAAGCCCGCCGCTTGCGCGGCCAAGGCGGCGGCTTTGAACTGCGCCAACACCTGGTCTTGTGAGGCCTGGCCATGGGCTTGGGCATAGGGTTCGGTGTACAGCTCCACACGGTCTGCACCCACGGCGCGGGCAGCAGCCATGGCGGCAGGATCCGCATCCATGAACAAACTCACGCGAGCGCCCAAGTCTTTCGCCTCAGCCACCAGGTCTTTCAAGACAGCGGCGTCTGCAGGAAAGCGCCAGCCGTGGTCCGAGGTGAATTGGCCTTGGGAATCCGGCACAAAAGTGACTTGGTGCGGCCGCACCAAACGAACCAAGGGCATCAGGTTGTGCAGCGGGTTGCCTTCGATGTTGTATTCGCGGTCTGGCCAGTCTTTCATCAACGCCGCCAAGTCGTGCACATCGCTGTCGCGAATATGGCGTTGATCCGGACGGGGATGCACCGTGATGCCGTGGGCACCAGCCTGCAAACACAAGGTGGCCGCGCGGGTGACGCTGGGAATACCGAGGTGGCGGGTGTTGCGCACCAGCGCAACCTTGTTCACATTGACGGAGAGGTGGGTGTTCATAGGGCTTGCAAATCCATCATCACTTGGCGGGTGCGCAAGCTGCTGACCCCGCAATGGTAGTGCAACACGCCGCGCAATTGGGTTTGCAACAACGTGCGTTCTTCGCTGGTCCATTCAGCACAGATGCGCAGCAAGCTGGTGAGGGGTTCGTCGCCATCCAAGGCGGCTTGCAACTGCAACCATTGCCGGCCCACCAATTGGGGGAGCTTGGGCATGGCTTGCAAGCCACCTTCAGCCACCAGGCCATAGCCCTTGTCAGCAAGCACCGGTTGCAAGGTCATGGTTTGCATCGACAAATCGGGCAAAAACCCAATGTCACGCAACAGCATCAGCTCAAAAGCACGCAAAAGTGGCGAGGTCGTGTGCTCCAGACCGCTGGCCAACACTTTCACGGTTTGCCGGTAGACATCAAACAAAGCGGCATGGGGATCGTCACGCGCCAACAACCGCAGCAACAGTTCATTCAGGTAGTAGCCTGACAACAAAGCCTCGCCGCTGGGCATCACATGACCACCCGCCCACTCGGCGCTTTTCAACGTTCGAATTTCCCCTTCGCCGCCAAAGCACAACAACAGCGGTTGCAAGGGCAACAACACGGGACGCAAATTCGAGGTGGGCCGCTTGGCGCCTTTGGCCACCAAGGCCACGCGCCCATGGTGACGCGTGAAGACTTCCAAGATGCGGCTGGATTCACTCCAGTCGTAGTGGTGAATCACGAAGCCGGGTTCATCCAGAACCCGAAACACCTTGGACCTACTCGTAGCCAAAGCTGCGCACCCGCGCTTCGTCATCGGCCCAGCCGGAGCGCACTTTCACCCACAGCTCCAAAAACACCTTGGCGTCCATGAGTTTTTCCAACTCTTGCCGCGCCATGGTGCCGATTTGTTTCAAACGCTCGCCTTTGTCACCGATGACCATCGCCTTGTGGCCATCGCGCTCAACGACGATGGTGGCGGCAATGCGCACCATGCGCGACACCGTTTTGCCGGGCTCTTCGGTGAACTTGTCGATGATGACGGTGGAGGTGTAGGGCAACTCGTCCCCAGTGAGACGGAACAATTTTTCACGGATGATTTCGCTGGCCAAAAACTTCTCGCTGCGGTCGGTGAGTTCATCCTCGGCATACCACCAGGCTTGCTCGGGCAGGTATTTTTGGCACTGCACCAACAAACGTTCTATGTCTTTGGGGTTTTTCGCTGACATCGGCACAAACTCTGCAAACGCGTGTTGGCTTTGCATCTCTTGCAACCAGGGGGCCAAGGCTTCACGGCGGTTGACTTTGTCGAGCTTGTTGGCCACCAGCATGGCGGGAATGTTTTTGCTGAGAAGCGCCATCACTTTGGCGTCGGCGGCAGCAAAGCTGCCCGCATTGACCACGAACAACACCAAGTCCACATCGCCCACAGCACCCAGCACCGTTTTGTTGAGCGAGCGGTTCAGGGCATTGCCATGGGCGGTTTGAAAGCCAGGGGTATCGACAAAGATGAACTGGGTTTGCGCGGTGGTGCGGATGCCGGTGATGCGGTGTCGGGTGGTTTGCGCTTTGCGCGAGGTGATGCTGATTTTTTGACCCACCAAAGCGTTGAGCAAGGTGGACTTGCCCACATTGGGCTTGCCAATGATGGCCACGGTGCCACAGCGTTGAGCAGGAAGCGCTTGTTCTTGGGTCATTGGGGGTTTTCTCGCAACCATTGAAGCATGGCCAAGGCCGCTGCTTGTTCACCACTGCGGCGTGAACTGCCGATGCCGCGTTGCGACTGTTTCAATTCAGGGACTTCACATTCCACATCAAAGGTTTGCTGGTGCGCCGCACCCGTGGTACCCACCACGCGGTACATGGGCAATTGCCAACGCCGCGCTTGCAACCATTCTTGCAGCTCGGTTTTCGGGTCTTTGGCCGCGGCGATCATGGTCGGCGACATATCGACGTTGTCGAACAAGCGAAACACCAAAGCTTGGGCGGCATCAAAGCCAGCATCCAAAAACACCGCGCCAATGATGGCCTCCAGTGCATCGGCCAGGATGGAGGGGCGTTGTTGACCGCCCGAGCGCATTTCGCCCTCACCCAAACGCACCATGCCTTCCAGACCCAAATCCACGGCCAAACGGTGCAAGGTGTCTTGTTTGACCAAGTTGGCCCGCACCCGCGACAAGTCGCCTTCTGGCAAATCGTGCAAAGCGCTGTAGATCATTTTGGAAACCGCCAGGTTCAACACAGAGTCGCCCAAGAATTCAAGACGCTCGTTGTGGCTTGTTCCAAAACTGCGGTGGGTCAGCGCCAAGGCCAACAATTTGGGATCGGCGAAGGTGTGCTGCAAACGGGTTTGCAAGGCCGCGTGTGACTGAGCGTCAGAGACCTTGCTCATGCTCAGTCAAAACCACCTACACGTGACGGGTTGGCGAAATTCATCCAGATGAAAAAGGCTTTGCCAACGATGTTTTTGTCAGGCACAAACCCCCAATAGCGCGAATCAAGAGAGTTGTCGCGGTTGTCGCCCATTGTGAAATAGTGACCTTCGGGTACGGTGCAGACCACCCCTTCAACGTTGTAGCTGCAGTTTTCCTTGAATTCAAAATCATTGATGCCACTGACAAAATTGGGCACCCGGTCGTCATTGAGCAAGCGGTGTGCACGCTGCTGACCCATGTCAGCCGGGCGGCTGCCAATCGGCATCGCCTCTTCAAATTGCTTGCTGTAGCGCATGGTGTCAGCATCGAAAAACTCAGGCACAGACACCTTGCTGACCAACTGACCATTGATGGTCAGCACCTTGTTGATGTAGGCGATCTTGTCGCCCGGCACACCCACCACCCGCTTGATGTAGTCCAAGCTGGGCTTGGGCGGGTAGCGAAACACCATGACATCACCGCGTTCAACAGGGTTGTTGTCAAGGATCTTGACATTGAGCACAGGTAAACGTATGCCGTAGTGGAATTTGTTCACCAAGATCAGGTCGCCAATGTGCAGCGTGGGAATCATGGAACCCGAGGGGATTTTGAAGGGCTCAAACAAGAAAGACCGCAAAAAGAAGACGGCTGCAATGACCGGGAACAAGCCCGCTGTCCAGTCCAACCACCAGGGTTGACGCAACAAGGCTTCGCGCGCTTGCAAGGCCGGTGTTTCGTCTTCTTGCGAGGTGATGCCCTGCTTGGCCAAGTCTTGCAGTCGCTGGGCACGTTCAGCATCAAAGTGGATGGCGGCAGCCCGCCGACGTGGCATGAAGTGCAGTTGCTCGGCCAACCAATACACACCCGTCACCGTGGAGGCCATCA
>JBIIPF010000166.1:0-4505 GCA_044342755.1 Limnohabitans sp.
TGGAAGATTTGTACGGCAACCGGCGCGGCGCATTGGTGGCGATGGACCCTCGAAACGGCGAGGTGTTGGCCTTTGTCAGCAAGCCCACGTTTGACCCGAATTTGTTCGTTGAAGGCATTGACACCGACAATTGGCAAAAGCTGAACCTGTCGCCCGACAAACCACTGCTCAACCGCGCTCTGCGTGGTTCTTACCCACCCGGCTCCACCTACAAGCCCTTCATGTCGATGGCGGCATTGAACACGGGCAAACGATCCGCCAGCTATGTGATGAGCGATCCGGGCTACTTCATGTTTGGCAACCATCGTTTTCGCGATGACAAAGAGGGTGGTCATGGCACTGTCGACATGTACAAGTCGATTGTTCAGTCTTGTGACACCTATTACTACACCTTGGCGCGTGACATGGGCGTGGACATGATGCATGAACAGATGCGACTGTGGGGCTTTGGGCAAATCACAGGCATTGACATTCAAGGCGAATCGCGAGGCATCTTGCCCTCGACAGAGTGGAAGCAAAACAGCTACAAGCGCCCTGAACAAAAGCGCTGGTATGCGGGCGAAACCATCTCTTTGGGGATTGGTCAGGGTTACAACAGTTTCACCATGCTGCAGTTGGCGCAAGCCACCGCCACGTTGGCCAACAACGGGGTGCGCAATCGACCGCATTTGGTGCGTGAAGTGGTCGATGTCGAAACCAAAGACAAGCAAACCAAGGGCTTGGTTGTTACAGAAAAATTGGCGTTCAAGCAGGAAGACTTGGATGTGGTCAAGGCCGCCATGGTGGGCGTGAACCTGGAAGGCACTTCCGCCTCTAGCTTCATCAATGCCCCCTACACAAGTGCCGGTAAAACTGGGACATCGCAGGTTTTTTCCATCAAACAAAACGAGAAATACGACGCCAACAAGATCGATGAACGATTGCGCGACCATGCTTTGTATGTGGCCTATGCACCTGCAGAGAACCCCACGGTGGCTTTGGCCTTGATTGTTGAAAACGCGGGGTTCGGTGCACAAAATGCAGCACCTATTGCCCGTCGCGTGTTCGATTTTTTGTTGATGGGTTTGTACCCCTCACAAGAGGATATTGAAGCGGTTCAAAAAGGCTTGGCCACCCGCCCGATTGGCAAACCACGCCCTGTGGCCAGCATGCCGTGGCCGCCCAAGGTCGTCGTGGTGCCCGAAGAGACGGCACCAGACAGCAACTCAGAACGCTGACAACTGCTGCCAACTGCGCCAAGCATCCCAACCGGTTTTCAGGGTGAGTGCGGCCACCACGCCAATGAACAACCAGCGCACAAAGCGGGCGCCATGTTGCAAAGCCATGCGGGTGCCCAACACACTGCCCGCCACATTGGCCACAGCCAAAAAAATCCCCACTTGCCACCAGACATGGCCTTGCCAAGCCAACAGGCTGACGGCGGCCAAGTTGCTGGCCAGGTTCATGACTTTGCTGTGCGCCGAGGCTTGTAAAAAATCAAAGCCCAAGAAACGCACCAACAAGAACACCAAAAAGCTGCCGGTGCCCGGACCAAAAAAACCGTCGTACAAACCCATGCTGCCACCGACCGCTGCCATGGCCCACAGCTGTGACCGTCCCGCAAAACGCGGCGCATGGTGCTGGCCCAAATTTTTCTGCCACAAGGTGTAGAGCAACAGCGCCAACAACAACACCGGCAAACCCAAGCGCAAATAAGTGGGCGACACCAGGGTGAGGATGTGGGCACCGACCAACGAGCCTGCCAAGGCCATCAGGCTGCCTGCTGCCAAGGGTCGCCAAGCCATCTGCACTTGGCGTTGGTAGTGTGCGGCGGCAAACAAGGTGCCCCACACCGATGCCGATTTGTTGGTGCCCAGCAAAGTGGCCGGGTGCACTCCTGGGTAGGTGGCAAACAAAGCGGGCACCAAGATCAAGCCGCCACCGCCCACCACGGCATCGACAAAACCTGCCAAGCCAGACAACAAGGTAACGATCAGCAGGTCCACATGATGCTTTCGGTCGAAAAAAAAGCACCGTTGTGCGGTGCTTTTTTCATATCACGCTGCGCTTCGGATGAAGTTTGCGCTGTTTGTCTCCTCAGACCCTCAAACATGAGGCCACAGCCCCATGCGAGTGGCTGAACTTTAGAGCGCAAGGATGGGTTTGTGACCTAGGACTTTCCCGAGGCTTTTTTGTCAGCTTGGATCATGAGTTCAGCCGCCCGTTCGGCCAGCATCAGCACCGGGCTGTTGGTGTTGCCACTGGTGATGGTGGGCATGACGCTGGCGTCCACCACGCGCAAGCCTTGCACCACGCCGCCTCGGCCATCGCGCACCTGCAGCTCGCTGTCCACCACCGCCAGTGGGTCGTCCAAACGGCCCATGCGGGCTGTGCCGACTGGGTGGAAGATGGTCGTGCCAATGTCGCCGGCCAAGCGGGCCAAGTCGTCGTCGGTTTGGAACTGCGTGCCCGGTTTCCACTCTTCGGGTTGGTATGGGGCCAGTGCAGGTTGCGCGGCAATGCGACGTGTCACGCGCAAGGAATCGGCCGCCACTTGGCGGTCGGCATCGGTGGCCAAGTAGTTGGGCGCAATGCGGGGCGCTTGGGCGTGGTCGGCACTTTGGATATGCACCGTGCCTCGGCTGGTCGGGTTCAGGTTGCAAACACTGGCCGTGAAAGCGGGAAAGGGGTGCAGCGGTTCACCAAACGCATCCAAGCTGAGGGGCTGCACGTGGTATTCGATGTTCGGCCACGGCTGAGACGGATCGCTGCGCGTGAACGCACCCAGCTGAGAAGGTGCCATGCTCATGGGGCCGGTGCGCTTGAACAGGTATTCCATGCCAATCGCCGCCTTGCCCCACCAACTGTTGGCCAAGGTGTTGAGTGTCTTCACGCCTTTGACCTTGAAGACCGCGCGGATTTGCAGATGGTCTTGCAGGTTCTCCCCCACACCCTGCAGATCAATGACCGGCGTGATGCCGTGTTGCTGCAACAAGCCTGCTTGACCAATACCAGACAACTCCAGCAGTTGGGGCGAACCAATCGCACCGGCGCACAGCAGCACGGCTTTGTCGGCTTGTGCACGCACCAGTTCGTGGCCATTCCACACTTGCACACCGGCACAGCGTTGGCTGCCATCGGCTTCGGTTTGCAGCAACAAGCGCTTCACATGGGCGCTCGTCCACATTTCAAAATTGGGTCGGCCATAGCAGGTGGGACGCAAAAACGCTTTGGCGGTGTTCCAGCGCCAACCGTTTTTTTGGTTCACCTCGAAATAGCTGACACCTTCGTTGCTGCCGCGGTTGAAATCGTCGGTGGCTGGAATACCGGCTTGCACCGCCGCTTGGGCAAAGGCGTCCAGCACATCCCAGCGCAAGCGTTGTTTGTCAACGCGCCATTCGCCGCCAGCACCGTGCACGTCGTCGCCGCCTTTGTGGTGGTCCTCATGGCGTTTGAAATAGGCCAGGGCGTTGTCCCAGCGCCAACGCGCGTCACCTGTGACATCGGCCCAGTGGTCGTAATCGCGCGACTGACCACGCATGTAAATCATGCCGTTGATGCTGGAGCAACCACCCAAGACCTTGCCACGAGGATAGCGCAGGCTGCGTCCATTCAAACCTTCGGCGGGCTCGGTGTGGTAGAGCCAATCGGTGCGTGGGTTGCCAATGCAATACAGGTAGCCCACGGGGATGTGCACCCAGTGGTAATCGTCTTTGCGGCCTGCTTCAATCAGCAACACGCGGTTGCGACCGCTGGCGCTCAGGCGGTTGGCGAGCAAGCAGCCCGCCGTCCCCGCACCAACGATGATGTAGTCGAATTGTGTGTCGTTCATTTGGAGGTCGGCATGACGAACTCGGCGCCCTTGGGCGTGCTCTCGGGCCAACGCTGCATGATGGATTTTTGCTTGGTGTAAAAACGCACGCCCTCTTCGCCATAGGCGTGCATGTCGCCAAACAGCGAACGCTTCCAACCACCAAAGCCATGCCAAGCCATGGGCACGGGAATGGGCACGTTGATGCCAACCATGCCCACTTGAATGCGGCGGCTGAATTCGCGCGCCACGTTGCCGTCGCGCGTGAAACATGACACGCCATTGCCAAACTCGTGGTCGTTGATGATTTGCACGGCGGTGGCGAAGTCGGGCACACGCACACAAGCCAACACCGGGCCGAAGATTTCTTCCTTGTAAATGCGCATGTCGGTGGTGACGTGGTCGAACAATGTGCCGCCCATCCAAAAACCGTTCTCGCAACCTGCGCCGGCTTGTGCGCCCTTGAAACCGCGACCATCGACCAACAATTTCGCGCCTTCTTTTTCGCCTTGTGCGATGTAGCCGCTGATGCGCTCGTGCGCTTGTTGCGTGACGATGGGGCCCATTTCTGCGGCCAGGTTTTCACCGCTCAAGACCTTCAAGGCCTTGGTGCGCTCAATCAGCTTGGGGATGACTTTGTCGGCCACATCCCCCACCAGAACGGCCACGGAAATCGCCATGCAACGCTCACCCGCTGAGCCATAAGCCGCGCCAA
>JBIIPF010000167.1:0-4459 GCA_044342755.1 Limnohabitans sp.
AATTGAATGCCATGCCGCATGTGCAGATGCTGTTTGATGCCAAAGTCACCCAAGTTATGCAAACCGCGGATCAAGTGCAAGTGGCCTTCACGCAAGCGGATGAAGCCCGCACCCTGCAAGCCCATTACCTGATCGGCGCAGACGGCGCGTGGAGCGCGGTGCGGCGCAGCTTGAACATCGAGTTCGAAGGCTTCACCTACCCAGAGCGGTTTTTGGTGGTGTCCACCGCCTTTGAATATGCCGATCACTTGCCGCGTCTGTCGTATGTGAATTACTGCTCAGACCCGCAAGAATGGTGTGTCTTGCTGCGCGTACCTACCCTTTGGCGTGTGTTGTTTCCCACCAAGGCCGAAGAAACAGACGAGGCTGTGCTGACCGACGAGTCTGTTCAAGCCCGATTGCAAAACCTGTTGCCGCAAGCGCAGCCCTACGTCACACAACACCGCACCCTGTACAAAGTGCACCAACGCGTGGCGCAGCGCTTTCGCCATGGCCGGGTGGTGTTGGCCGGGGACGCGGCGCACATCAACAACCCGCTGGGCGGCATGGGCATGAATGGTGGTATCCACGACGCCATGAATCTCTGCGAGAAGTTATTGGCCGTTTTGCAAAAAGGCGAATCAGATGCAGTGCTCGACCAGTACGAGCGGCAGCGTCGCACCATCGCCATCGACTACATCAATGCCAGCACGGCACGCAACAAGCGCGACATCGAAGAGCGCGACCCGGTCAAAAGAAAAGAAAACCAACAAGCCTTGCGCGATCTCAGCCTGGACCCCGTTCGCGCACGTGCTTACATTCGTCAATCGTCCATGATCGACGCCCTCGACCGCGCCAAGGCCATCGCATGATCAAACAAGGTATCTCCACGCTTTCGCACACGCAACGCCGTGCCTTGCTCAAACAACGACTCAGCCAAGGTCAGTTGGTCGTGGCCCCTGGCGTGTTTGAAATGGTGTCGGCCAAGATGGCCGATCAAATGGGTTTTGAGGCCCTCTACATGACCGGCTACGGCACGGTGGCCTCTTATTTGGGCATGCCCGACGCGGGCTTGGCCACTTACAGCGACATGGTGAACCGGGTCACGCAATTCACCAGCATCACCCAAACACCGATGATTTGCGATGGCGACACCGGCTACGGCGGACTCTTGAACGTGATGCACACAGTGCGCGGCTACGAAGCTGCAGGGGCTTGTGCCATTCAACTCGAAGACCAAGAATTTCCCAAGAAATGTGGCCACGTGCTGGGTCGACGTGTGGTGCCCGCGCAAGACATGGCTGACAAAATCCGCGTGGCTGTGGAAACCCGCTCCGACCCCAACTTTCTCATCATCGCCCGCACCGATGCCCGCACCACACTCGGTCTGGATGAGGCGCTGCGCCGCGCCGAGCTGTATGCCAAGGCCGGTGCCGACATTCTGTTTGTGGAGAGCCCCGAGTCGGTGGCGGAAATGCAGCAGATTGGCCGCAGCTTTGACTTGCCCTTGGTGGCCAACATGGTCGAAGGTGGGCGCACACCGGTGCTGAGTTTTGAAGAACTGCAAGCCATTGGCTATGGTCTGGCCATCTTTCCAGCCACCGCATTTTTGGCGGCGGCCAAAGCGTATGAACATGTCTACACCGCCCTGAAACAAACCCGCTCGAGCACCAGCGTGCACGATGCGCTGTATGACTTTCCAGCGTTCTCCAAACTCATGGGCTTTGACTGGGTGACTGCTTTTGACCAGGCCCATGCCAAGCCCGATTCAAAAGCCTGACGGTATGAACACCGAAGAGATTTACCTGCGCCAAGGCTTTGGCCACACCACCGGTATCGGCCAGCGTTGCTGCTTGTTGATGGTGGATTTCGTCAACAGCTTCGTCGACCCGCAGCAGCTTGGCGGCCCCCACATTCAAGAGGCCGTGAAGGCCACCGTGCCCTTGCTGTCGGCATTCAGAACATGGGGCTTGCCGATTGCACACACGCGGGTGGTGTTTGAAGAGAACGGCTCAGACCGCAACCTGTTTGCCACCCGGGTGAAAGCCTTGCAGGCCCTGACCGAAGACGCTGTGGGCAGTCACATCGTGCCCGAGTTGGTACCGCAAAACCGTGAATGGGTGGTTCGCAAGCAAGGGGCTTCAGCGTTTTTCAACACTGGCTTGGCCGACTGGTTGCGCTTTCAGGCGGTGGACACGGTGGTGGTGACCGGTTGCACCACCAGTGGTTGTGTGCGTGCAACGGTGGTGGATGCGGTACAGCACAATTTCCGCACCGTGGTGCTGTCTGACTGCGTGGGCGACCGCGCCTTGGGTCCACATGACGCCAACTTGTTTGACATGCGCCAAAAATACGCCGACATCATGACGCGGGACGAACTGCTGTCCCACCTGCAATCTCGGCAAGGAGCCTCAACATGACAGACCACTTGGGTTACCGAAAAAAATTTGGCACGCTGGGGCCTTCCACCAACACCATCGTGCAACCCGACTTCGACGACCTGCGCCCCGTGGGCGTGACCAACCATTACAGCCGCATCGCCATCCCCAACAACCCGGTGACGGACGACGCCAGTTTTTTGGCCTTGGTCGAGAACATCAACCGCGCCACTTTGGATGCGGTGGATATTTTGAAAACCTGTGAGATGGACTACCTGGTCATGGGCATGTCAGCGGCCACGTTTTGGAATGGCCGCGCTGGTGCGCAATCCTATTTGGACATGATGACCGAGCGGGCTGGTGTGGGTGTGTCGTGTGGATCGTTTGCCACCGAAGCCGCGCTGAATGCGCTGAAAGTCAAGCGCATTGCTTTTTTGTCGCCCTACTTCAAAGTGGCCAACGATCAAGTGCGCCGCTTCTACCAAGACTGCGGTTTCACCGTGGTCAGAGACGTGTGTTTTGAGCGACCCAGCCCAGTGCAAATTGCGCACAGCACCGACGCCATGTGCCGAGAGGCCATCCAACAACTCGATGGCGATGATGTGGATGCGATTGTGCAAGTCGGCACCAATTTGTCCATGATTCGTTTAGCCGCTGCCGCTGAGCTTTTTTTGGGCAAGCCGGTGATTGCCATCAACACCGCCACCTACTGGCATGCCTTGCGCGCTTGCGGCATCAACGACCGCCGCGCCGGATTTGGCAGCTTGTTAGAGCACCATTGAAATGAAAAGGTTGTTATGTTGAACAGACGTGCATTTGGATCAGGCTTGACAGCATTGGCTTGTGCCAGCGTTCATCCATCAGTTTGGGCCCAAGACTATCCCCGCAAAACGATCAAGCTGATCATCCCCGCCACCACCGGCAGCTCGGATGTGATTGCACGTGCCTTGGCACCGCGTCTGAGTGCTGCCTTGGGGCAAAGCGTCGTGGTGGAACAAATGCCGGGCGCTGGCACCAACATTGGCAACAACCATGTCGCCAAAGCCGCCCCCGATGGCTACACCTTGCTGATCAACGGTTTGCCCTTGGTCACCAATTTGGCCCTGTACAGCCAACTGCCCTACAACCCCATGACGGATTTGGTCCCCGTCATCGAGTTGGCTGAAGTCACCAATGTGGTGGTGGTGCATCCCAACTTGGGCGTGCAAACCATGAAGGAATTGGTGCAGTTGGCCAAGAGCAAGCCCGGACAATTGAATTACGGCTCACCGGGTGCAGGCAGTTCAGGCCATTTGGCTGGCGAGTTGCTGGGCTTGAAATCCGGTGTGCAAATGGAGCACTTCCCCTACAAAGGCAACTCGCAGGCCATGGTGGATTTGTTGCGTGGTGAACTGCAAATTGGATTTGTCAATCTGCCCCTGGCCTTGCCCCAAGTCAAAGCCAACAAGCTCAAGGCCTTGGCGGTCACTGGCCAGAAACGGTCTCGCCTGCTGCCCAACGTGCCCACCGTCGCTGAAGCTTTGTCGATGCCCGACTACGAAATCACCGCCTGGTTTGGCATCTTGGCCCCAGCCAAAACGCCCACGACGGTGGTGCAACTGCTCAACCGCGAGATCGACAAGATTCTCAAAGACCCAGAGATGATTGAAAAGATTCAAGCAGCCGGTGCGGATTTGATTGGCGGTAGCAGCGCCGCCTTTGAAGCCCGCATGAAAAAAGATGCCATTCGCTTGACCGAAGTCATCCGACAAGCTGGCACCAAAGCAGACTGAACCCAAGGGCCTGACGCCCTTGCATGCATTGGTCATGGCTTGCAACAACATTTTTCAAAAAGAACTAGATTTTGTGTGGCTTTTAAAGGGTCCCCCTTGAAAAAAGACCTGTTCGCCTAAGATGCAGCTCATGGTCCGCAAGACTTATTTTTGGAGTAAAGCATGAATAAATTGTTATCGGTTGCTTTGGCACTTTTCATCGGTTTGTCCAGCATGAGTGCAGATGCAGCGAAACGCATGGGTTCTGGCAAATCGTTTGGCAAGCAATCCAACAACGTCACACAGAATCAAGCTGCCAAACCAGCCCCTAACGCCACACCGCCAGCTGCC
>JBIIPF010000168.1:0-4437 GCA_044342755.1 Limnohabitans sp.
TCCAGCGTGGTTGGCACAGCCCAGGGACGTTTGCAATTCTTAGCAATGCTGCGTTTTTCAACGCCCGCCAGTGCGGCTTTCCAAATGCAAGCCCACGTGGCCGCGCAAATCGCCCAGCTTTGAAAGCGGGCTAAATGTCGTCGCGCAAAGCGTAGGGCAGGGGATGCAGCGACAACACCGCGCCGCCTGCAGCGCCAACATGCAGCACCCCATCAGCGCCCGCTTGCTGCGCCGCATCTGCAGCACTGGTTTGCAAACACACCAAAGCCCAGTCCCCATGCACGCTGTGGTGCGCGGCTTGGGCGACCTGGCCCACGGGCTGGCTGGTGTTGACGGCTGGCTCGCCCTCGGCTGGGCTGATGACAGGGCTTAGGCTGTCAAACACTTCTTGCCCTGCTTGCACAGGCAACGAAGACGAAACCAGATAGGCGCGGCGTTTCAAGGTGCCTCGAAACTGGCTGCGTGCCACCACTTCTTGGCCGGGGTAGCAGCCTTTTTTGAAATTCACGCCATCCACCGATTCGTAGTTCAACATCTGCGGCACAAAGGCTTCGAAGCTGGCGGCTTGCACATCGGCAATGCCGCTGAGCACCTCGCCCAATAGCCAATCCTCCGAGGCCAAGGCTGGCAGGGCCGGGGCACGGCCCACAGGCCAGAGTTGCAGGCTGCGCGACACGCCAGAAGCGGGGTAGAGCGTGAGCGACCAGGCTTGTGCTGGGGCTGCCGAGTTGTTTGCAGTTGCGCCAATCGCGCCTGAAGCTTCCATGGCCCGGCAAGTCCAAGGCGGGTCCGTTGCATTCTCAAACACACCCCACACGCCCAGTTCTGCCGACACATCACTCAGCTTCACTTTGGCCCGCAGCACAAACATGGAGAGGCGCTTCAAGGTCTGCGCCAGCAAGTCTTGGCGCATCACCAGCAACACGTCTTCAGGCCCGGTTTTCAAGCCCACCATGCTGGCTTGCATGCGGCCTTTGGCGTTGCAAAACGCGGCCAAGCGGGCGTGTCCGGCGTCGAGCAACAAGAAATCTTGCGTGAGTTGGTTGTGCAAAAAAGAAGCGGCGTCGGGGCCCGTGGCGCGCATCACGCCAAGGTGTGGCAGGGCGCAAGCGCCGAGGCTGGAGAACGTGGGTAAAGCGGTGAGGTCAGTCATGCGTCCATTATCATGGCCGCTTTCAAATTCAAGCGGGATGGGCTTGTGAAACCAAGGTTTTGGCGCAGCATCAAAAGGGCCATCAGCCTGCTGCTTTTGGTTGTTCTGCTGACAACCGGCGCGGCGGCTTGGTGGCTGTCGCAGCCCCTGCCTTTGCGCCAAGCGAGCGTGGATTTGTCGGTCGAGCCCGGCCAATCGGTGCGCACCATCGCCCAAAGCGCTGTGGCGGCGGGTGTCGATGTGCCCGCCAGCGTCCTCTATTACCTCTTCAAGCTCAGCGGTCAGTCGCGCCAAATTCGCGCTGGCAGTTATGAAATCAACGCCAACACCTCTGCCTGGGACCTGCTGCAAAAACTGGTGCGCGGCGAAGAAAACCTGCGCAGCATCACCTTGGTGGAAGGCTGGACCTGGCAGCAAGTTCGCCAAGCCTTGAACAAATCGGACCACTTGAAACACGACTCGGCCAGTTTGAGTGACGAGGAAGTCATGAGCCATCTGGGCCTGGCTGGCGTGGCCCCCGAGGGCCGGTTTTTCCCCGACACCTACATGGTCGGCAAGGGCACATCCGACCTGAAACTGCTGCAACGTGCGGCCCAAGCGATGCAACGTCAACTGAGCCTAGCTTGGGAAACCCGCGACATGGGCCTGCCATTGAAGTCGGCTGATGAAGCGCTGATTCTGGCGAGCATCATCGAGAAGGAAACTGGCTTGGTGAGTGACAGACCGATGATCTCCAGTGTGTTCATCAACCGCCTGCGCATCAACATGCCGCTGCAAACCGACCCGACCGTCATCTACGGCCTATTCGAGCAGTTTGACGGCAATTTGCGCCGAGTGGATTTGCAAACCGACCACCCTTGGAACACCTACACCCGCAGGGGCTTGCCACCCACCCCGATTGCCATGCCGGGCAAAGGCGCCTTGCATGCCGCACTGCACCCCGCCACCAGCCAAGCCCTGTATTTTGTGGCGCGGGGTGACGGCAGCAGCCAGTTCAGCACCAACTTGGACGACCACAATACCGCGGTCAACCGTTACCAACGCGGCCAAAGCGCCAAGGCACAATAAGCCGCATGCAACCTGGTTTGTTCATCAGTTTCGAAGGCATCGACGGCGCGGGCAAGTCCAGCCACATCGAGGCTCTGGCACAAGCGTTCCAAGCGGCAGGACGTGCCGTGGTGCACACCCGCGAGCCCGGCGGCACACCCTTGGCCGAAAAACTGCGCGACATGGTGTTGCACGACGCGATGGACCCGTTGTGCGAAGCCTTGCTGGTCTTCGCCGCTCGGCGGGACCACCTGAACCAGGTGATTGAACCGGCTTTGGCCCGCGGCGATGTGGTGTTGTGCGACCGTTTCACCGACGCCACCTTTGCTTACCAAGGGGCAGGGCGGGGCTTCAGCTTGGCTGTTTTGGCTCAACTCGAACAATGGGTGCAGGCCCTGCCCTCGGGCGGTTTGCGACAACCCGACATCACTGTGTGGTTTGCCTTAGACCCCGCCATCGCCGCCAAGCGTTTGAGCGCAGCAAGGGTGCCCGACCGCTTTGAATCCCAGCCTTTGGCGTTTTTCCAAAGCGTGCACAACGGCTATGCCGCCCGTGCCGCCGCCGACCCCAAGCGTTTTGCGCAGCTGGACGCCAGTGCCAGCATCGCGCAAGTGCGTGCAGACCTGTTGCTGCACCTCCAACAACGCCAGGTGCTGCCATGAGCGCGCTGGCCCCTTGGTTGCAACACCAACTCTCCGGCCTGATCCAACGTCCCGGCCACGCCTTGCTGCTGCAAGGGGCCTCTGGCCTGGGCCAGTACGAGCTGGGCCTGGCCTTGGCCGCCGCTTGGTTGTGCCATGCGCCCACGTCAGCGGGTGCTTGCGGCGTGTGCCCCAGCTGTCATGGCATCGAGGTCCGTGCCCACGCCGATCTGAGCGTGCTCATGCCCGAAACCAACATGCTGGCTTTGAACTGGCCCTTGTCTGAAAAAGCGCAAAAAGACATCGACGACAAGAAGCGCAAACCCAGCAAAGAGATTCGCGTCGAGGCCATGCGCGATCTGCTGGGTTTCACCCAAACCACGGGCGCTGGGGCCAACGGCAAGGTGGTGCTGATTTACCCGGCCGAGCGGATGAACACCATCACCGCCAACACCTTGCTGAAAACCTTGGAAGAACCGGCGGGACGCACTCGGTTTATTTTGGCCAGCGCTGCTGCCCATGAACTGCTGCCGACGGTGCGCAGCCGCTGCCAAGTGCATCCCATGCAATGGCCCAGCACCGCTGAAGGCTTGCGCTGGTTGGTGCAACAAGGCCTGCCCGAAGGCGAGGCCACGGTGCTCTTGAAGGCTGCGGGGGGCCGCCCCGATGACGCGCAAGCCCTTTTCCAGCTGGGTTTTCAGGCTAAAAACTGGCGTGCCCTGCCCAAAGCTTTGCAGCGCGGTGACCCCGGTGTGTTGGCCGACAACGCTGCGCCCTTGGTGCTGGCGTCGCTGCAAAAAGTCTGTCACGACCTGCTCCACCTGGCCTGTGGTGCCGCACCCCGGTTTTTTGAAGCCGACGACCTGCCCAAGCCCAGCAGTTTCATGGCGCTCACGCAGTGGTCGAAAGACCTGCTGCAAAGCGCCAAAACCGTGGAGCACCCCTACCAAGCCGGTTTGCTGATGGAAGCTTGGGTCAGCCGCGCCCAACGCGCCATCAACGCCCGCGCCTGATGGCCCTAACCCGAGACCCACGGCATTTGTTTGCCCAGCACAACCGATGTACACCGATTCCCATTGCCACCTGAACTTCCCTGAGCTGCAAACCAACTTGGGCCAGATTCGCCAGGACATGGCGGATGCGCAGGTCACGCGTGCCTTGCTGATCAGCACCAAGCTGGAAACCTTCCCCGATGTACACGCTTTGGCTATGGCGCATGACAATTTTTGGTGCACTGCAGGTGTGCATCCCGATGAAGACGATGTGCAAGAACCCAGCTTGGACGATTTGCTGCGCATCGGTCAGAACCCCAAGGTGGTGGGCATTGGCGAAACCGGCCTCGACTATTACCGCTTGGGCGACAGAACAGTCGCCGACATGGCGTGGCAGCGCCAGCGGTTTCGACACCACATCCACGCCGCCCAGCAACTGCGGCTGCCGCTGGTGATCCACACCCGCAGTGCCAGCGAGGACACCTTGGCCATTTTGAAAGAAGAGGGCGAGGATGGCGGCGCCAAGGCGGTGGGCGGCGTGTTCCACTGTTTCACCGAAACGGAACAAGTGGCTCGGGCCGCCTTGGACCTGGGTTTTTACATC
>JBIIPF010000169.1:0-4435 GCA_044342755.1 Limnohabitans sp.
CCATTCCCAACAAAGATGTCGAAGACATGATCGCCAAGCACCGCACAACGCTTGGCATCACGGCACGCAAGATCAGCGACGATGAAATCGTGCAGCGCTTGGTGTTTTCGTTGGTGAACGAAGCGGCCTATATTTTGGAAGAGGGCATTGCTGCGCGCGCCAGTGACATCGACATGGTCTACATCACCGGCTACGGCTTCCCCATCTACCGTGGCGGCCCCATGCTGTATGCCGATCAATTCGGTTTGTTCAATGTCATCCAAGCCATGAAACGCTTTGCGCAAAACCCGCACGATGACGCTCAATTCTGGCAACCCGCGCCCTTGTTGGCCCGCTTGGTCGCCGACGGCAAAACTTTCAATTAAGGAACCACCATGACCAACGCTGTCATTGTTTCAACCGCCCGCACACCCTTGGCCAAAAGTTGGCGTGGTGCTTTCAACATGACCCACGGTGCCACGCTCGGCGGCCATGCGGTCAAACACGCTATTGCACGCGCTGGCATTGAAGCCAACGAAGTCGAAGACGTGATCATGGGTTGTGCCAACCCCGAGGGCGCCACCGGTGCCAACATCGCGCGTCAAATCGCGCTCATGGCCGAATGCCCGGTCACGGTCAGTGGCCTGACCATCAACCGTTTCTGTTCTTCCGGTTTGCAAACCATCGCCCTGGCGTCCCAACGCATCATCGCGGGTGAAGGCGAGGTGTATGTGGCCGGTGGTGTGGAAAGCATTTCCTGTGTGCAACAAGAAATGAACCAGCACATGCTGATGGACCCCGCGCTCAACAAGAAAAAACCAGAGATCTACTGGAACATGTTGCAAACCGCCGAACAAGTGGCCAAACGCTACAACATCGGTCGCGATGCGATGGATGAATACGGTGCAGCCAGCCAGCAAAAAGCCTGTGCCGCCCAAGCCGCAGGCAAGTTCACCGATGAAATTGCCCCCATCACGGTGCAAGCCGGTGTGGTGGACAAGGTCATGGGCATGATGACCAAACAAGTCACCGTCAGTGTCGATGAAGGTTTGCGCGATGGCACCACCAAGGAAGGTATCTCCGGCATCAAGCCCGCCATGCCTGGTGGCGTGGTGTCGGCTGGCAACGCCAGTCAGTTCTCCGACGGTGCGGGTGCTTGCGTCCTCATGAGCGAGGCGTTGGCCTCTAAGCGCAATTTGAAACCTTTGGGGCGCTTTTTGGGCTTTGCCGTGGCTGGTTGCGAACCCGATGAGATGGGCATTGGACCGGTTTACGCCATTCCCAAAGTCTTGAAGCGTTTGGGCCTGACCGTGCAAGACATCGACTTGTGGGAATTGAATGAAGCCTTTGCTGTGCAGGTGCTGTTCTGTCGCGACAAACTGGGTATCCCCGCAGAGTTGCTGAACGTGAATGGCGGCGCGATTGCAGTCGGTCACCCGTATGGCGTCAGCGGTCAACGCTTGACCGGCCATGCCCTGATTGAAGGCAAGCGCCGTGGTGCCAAACGCGTTTGCGTGACCATGTGCATTGGTGGCGGCATGGGTGCAGCCGGTATTTTTGAAGTACTCTAAGTCGCGCACCTGACAAGCAACTCCAACCCGTCCACCGTGGCGGGTTTTTTCTCTTTTAAAGTTCAACCATGCGCCTGCGACACACCGTTGATTTTTTGTTGTACAACTGGTTGAACGTCACACGCTTGACCGAGCGTGAGCGTTTTGCTGAGCATTCACGCGACACCTTTGACGCGGTGCTGGACACTTGCGAACGCATTGCGCGTGAAAAATACGCGCCGTTCAACCGCACCGTGGACATTGAAGAACCTGCTTTCGACGGCGAAAAAGTCATTCTTCCCGCATGCACCCAAGCTGCACATGATGCTTATGTGCAAAGTGGCATGTTGAGTGCAGCACAAGACGCTGACATCGGAGGCATGCAGTTGCCCTACACCGTAGAAGCCGCTGCCAATGCATTTTTCGCCTGTGCCTCCGTCAGCATTGGCGGTGGCATGCTCACTGTGGGCAACGCCAATTTGCTCATGAAGCACGGCAGCGAATTGCAAAAGCAAGTGTTTGCGCTGAACGAATTCAATGGCCGTTTCAGCGGCACCATGTGCCTGAGCGAACCACAAGCCGGTTCGTCTTTGTCCGATGTGGCCACCCGCGCCACGCCGGATGGTGAAGATCACTTGCAAGACCCCTTGGGTCCTCGCTACCGCCTCAAGGGCAACAAGATGTGGATCTCGACCGGCGACCACGAACTCAGCGAAAACATCATCCACTTGGTGTTGGCCAAAATTCCAGGCGCAGATGGCAAAACCATCGCTGGTACCAAAGGTATTTCCTTGTTCATCGTGCCCAAAAAATTGGTGGACAGGCACGGTCAACTCACCGGTGAACGCAATGACGTGGCCTTGGCCGGTTTGAACCACAAATTGGGTTGGCGCGGTACCGTGAACACCTTGCTGAACTTTGGTGAAGGCCAATACCCCGTGCGCGGCGGCGCAGGAGCCATCGGCTACTTGGTGGGCGAACCCGGCAAAGGCTTGCAATGCATGTTCCACATGATGAACGAAGCCCGCATTGGTGTCGGTCTGGCAGCCACCATGTTGGGCTTGGCCGGTTACTTCGCGTCCTTGGACTATGCGCAAACCCGCACCCAAGGTCGCCCTGTGGGACCGGCTGGCAAAGACCCGGCGCAAGCCCCGGTGCGTTTGATTGAACACGCCGACATCAAGCGCATGTTGTTGGCGCAAAAAGCCTATGGTGAAGGCGCATTGGCGCTGGGTTTGTATGGCGCCAAATTGGTTGATGAATTGCACACCGGCACGCCTGAGCAACAGCACGAAGCCCAGTGGTTGTTGGAAGTCTTGACGCCCATCATCAAAAGTTGGCCCAGCGAATGGTGCTTGGAAGCCAACAGCTTGGCCATTCAAATCCACGGCGGTTATGGCTATACCCGCGACTTTCCCGTCGAGCAGTATTGGCGCGATCAACGCCTGAACATGATCCATGAGGGCACCCACGGCATCCAAGCCATGGACTTGCTGGGGCGCAAAGTCCTGATGGACAAAGGTCTGGGGCTCACGCTGTTGGGCGCACGCATGGCGGCCACCATGGCGCAAGCGAAGGATCCGCAGGCGCATGCCTATGCCCAGGCCCTGAAACAGGCTTGGAGCGAGGTCCTGCAAGCCACCCAAGACGCTTGGCAGGGCACGGACCCCGCTTTGAGTTTGGCCAATGCCGTGCCCTACATGCAAGCCTTTGGCCACACGGTGTTGGCCTGGATTTGGTTGGAATTGCACCTGGCCAGTCAAGGCGCCTCAGCCGCTGATGTGGGTCGCCGCCATGCCTGCCAATTTTTCTATCACTATGAATTGCCCAAAATTGGCGCATGGCTGAAGGTGGTGTCGAACCAAGATGCCACCTGCGCGCACATGCCCGAAAACGCTTTTTGATGTAGATTTTGAAAGAAGGACCCTGAGATGACCCGCACTGTGAAACAACTCTTTGACTTGACCGGCAAGACCGCCTTGGTCACGGGCGGCTCGCGCGGCCTGGGTTTGCAAATGGCGCACGCTTTGGGCGAGGCGGGTGCCAAGGTGATGATCGCGTCGCGCAAGGCCGCTGAGTTGGAGCAAGCCGTGGCCGAATTGAAAGCGGCCGGTATTGATGCGCATTGGATGGCCGCCAACTGCGCTGATGAACACGATTTGAAAAACCTGGGCGAACACACCTTGAAAACATTGGGCCATGTGGATGTGTTGCTCAACAACGCCGGTGCGGCCTGGGGTGCGCCGGCCGAGGACCACCCAATCGACGGTTGGGACAAAGTCATGAACCTGAATGTGCGCGGCTATTTCATCCTCAGCCAGTACATCGGCAAGCACAGCATGATTCCGCGTCGCAGCGGCAGCATCATCAACATCGCGTCCATCACCGGCTTGGGTGGCAACCCCACCGGCATCAACACCATCGCCTACAACACCTCGAAAGCTGCGGTCATCAATTTTTCATGTGCATTGGCCGGTGAATGGGGCGTGCACAACATCCGTGTCAATTCCATTTGCCCTGGTTTCTTCCCCAGCAAAATGACGGCTGGCACGTTTGAAACTTATGGCGAAGACGTGTTGACCGCCCATGCGCCCTTGCGACGCTTGGGCGACGACGAAGATTTGAAAGGCATCACCGTGTTGCTTGCATCCGATGCAGGCAAACACATCACCGGCCAATGGCTGGCCATCGACGGCGGTGTGAGTTGCATCACCGGCGGATAACCTCAGGAGACATTCATGCCCCAAAACCCTCAAATCCATTTGGTCAGCCGCCCCAACGGTGAACCCACGGCCGACAACTTCAAGTTGGTCACCTTGGACACACCCGCCTTGCAAGACAAACAAGTCTTGGTTCGACATGCCTTCTTGAGTTTGGACCCCTACATGCGGGGCCGCATGAACGAC
>JBIIPF010000170.1:0-4429 GCA_044342755.1 Limnohabitans sp.
ATCGCCTTCAATGTAAGGAATGATGGGCTGATCGGGCACGGTCAACGACATGTCTTTGTTGACGACGATTTTTTCGCCCTGTGCGGGCACCTTGATATGCTGGTACAAGTGACAATCTCCAGAAAAAAATAAGCAGGGGCCTTGAACAGCCCTTTGTTTTCATTCTAACCATCGACCCTGACTCGACCATGACCCGAATCGCGCTGAGCTTTTGTCTCGTTTTCTTGTCTTTTGCTGCATGGCCTCAGCAGGCGCAAACCAATTTGCCCCGTGTTCAATTGCAAGCAGGCATGTTTCAAATTGATGCCCAAGTTGCTGCCACCCCGAAGCAGCGTGAAGTTGGTCTCATGTTTCGCCAGGACATGGCCACCCACGAGGGCATGTTGTTTGTCTTTGAGCAGCCTCAACAACAGTGCTTTTGGATGAAAAACACCCTCTTACCCCTGACGGCTGCCTTTGTGGAGGAGGACGGCACCATTGTGAATTTGGCGGACATGAAGCCGCAGTCGACCGAATCACATTGTTCCGATAAACCGGTGCGGTTCGTGCTGGAAATGAACCAAGGTTGGTTTACCAAAAGAAACATCAAGAAGGGCTTCAAGCTCAAGGGACCTTTGTTCAAAGCTTAGCCTCAGAAGCTTAGAAGACACATCTTTCAGCCAGGGCAAAACCTCAGGGCTTGGATTCGGCTTGCACCTTCATCCACACCTCGCCATCAGCCAACTTGGCTTGCACCGCCTGTCCAGGGGATAAATCGGCAACCGAACTCAGGGCTCGCCCCTCGGCGTTTTGCAGCCAGGCATAGCCCCGCTTTAACACCAAGGCCGGGTCCAACGATCCCAACAACCCTCCGAATTGATTCAAACGTTGCTGTTGAGTTCTGGGGACCTCAGCGACGGCCCGATCAAAACTGGGCCCCAAGGGCTGCAGCTTCAGGCGTTTGCGATGCAGACTTTGAGTGATGCTGCGCCCCAATCGACTGGCCAAGCTGTTGCACTCGGTTTGCTGTTGATGCACCCAGCCCGAAGGCCGTCCCAAATGGCGCTCGACACGGTCCAAGGCTTGGGCGGCTTGGTCCAAGCGCCAATGCACGGTCTGCGACAGGGGTTCTTGCAGCTTTTGCAGGCGCAGCAGGTCGCTCGCCAGATCGATGGCGCACATCTCAGCGGCAGCAGTGGGTGTGGGCGCCCGCAGATCGGCACAAAAATCGGCGATGGTGAAGTCGGTTTCATGGCCTACACCGCAGATGACCGGCAACTTGCAAGACACCAGCGCACGCGCCAAAGATTCGTCATTGAAAGCCCACAAGTCTTCGATTGAGCCACCGCCGCGCACCAACAAAATGACGTCCACATCGGGCAAGGCCTGCAAGGCTTGCAACGCGGCCACCAATTGCGCTGGCGCATCAGCGCCTTGCACCAAGCTGGGTGCGATGCGCACGGGAATGTGCGGAACGCGTCGTTGCAACGCCGTGGCCACATCATGCAAAGCCGCCGCACCCAAGGAGGTGACCACGCCAATGGCACGGGGCCGTTTTGGAATGTCACGCTTTCGCGAAGCATCAAACAAACCCTCAGCCTCTAGCTTGGCTTTGAGTCGTATAAATGCTTCATGCAGTTGCCCGGCACCAGCAGGGCGCATGGCCTCGACCACCAGTTGCAGTTCACCACGGGGTTCGTACAAGCCGACCCGGCCTTGGACTTCCACCAAATCGCCATCACGAGGGACAAAGTTCAGGTGGTCGGCAGAACGGCGAAACATGGCACAGCGCATCTGCCCCGCGTCGTCTTTCAAGGAAAAATAGCAATGCCCGCTGCTTGCCCGGGTGAAGCCTGATATTTCGCCTTGCACCGACACCGGGTTGAACCTCGACTTCAAGATGTCGCTGATGGCATGGCATAAGCCGCTGACCGTCCAGACGCGGCTGGCCATAGGTGTCTGAAGGAAAGAGGACATGATGATTTAAAAAGTTGATGGAGAACAAACGGGCTGGGCCATAATCCGCGCAAACCTGACAGGAGAACAACTTTGCTAGGCATCATACAAGCGGCTGGTTGGCCGATTTGGCCCCTATTGCTTTGTTCCATCATCGCCTTGGCCCTGATATTAGAGCGGTTTTATAAACTGAGACCGCAGTTGGTGATTCCGGACAAATTGCTTGAAGAAGTTCTGCACCTGTCGCAGCGCAGCATGCCCAGTTTGGAGTCTATTGAAAAGCTCAAAGGCCATTCTGCTTTGGGAGAGATCATTGGCACGGGTTTGGCCGAGCTGCAAAAGCATCCCCAGTGCAGTGAATCAGAATTTCGGGGTCATGTCGAAGCCGCTGGTCGACGCGCCGCAGCCAACCTCGAACGGTATTTGAGTGCCCTGGGATCGATTGCTTCTGCGGCCCCGTTGCTTGGCCTGTTTGGCACGGTGGTTGGCATGATTGAAATATTCGGTTCGCAAGCCCCTGGAACCGGGAACCCCGCGCAATTGGCGCACGGTATTTCGGTGGCCCTCTACAACACGGCGTTTGGTTTGGTGATCGCCATCCCCAGTTTGGTCGCGTGGCGTTATTTTCGAGCCCGAGTCGACTACTTTGTGCTGGAAATGGAAATCGACAGCGAGCGCCTGGTTCGACATTTCTTCAGTTCTAAAAAGGGCGACTGAGATGCGTTTTGGCCGCCCTGCCTCTCAAGAACCTGAAATCAACCTGATTGCGTTCATTGATGTGCTCTTGGTGGTGCTCATTTTTTTGATGATGACCACGACTTATGGTCGCTTAACCCAGCTTGATTTGAGCCTGCCGCAAGCAGACAGCACGCCGCAACAAGAACGCCCGCGTGAAATTCGCATCACCGTGAGCAGCGACGGTCTGTTTGCAGTTCAACAAACGGTGGTACCCGCCAACATCGCTGCTTTGTCGCAAGCCCTGGCGCTTGCTGCCAAGGATCTGAACAGTCCCTTGGTGGTGATCAGCGCCGACGCCCGTGCCAGCCATCAGTCGGTGATGTTGGTCTTGGAAGCTGCGCAAAACAGTGGTTTGCAGCAAATCACGTTCTCGGCGCAGTCCCGCAGTCAAACCAAGACCTTGCCCTGAAGCGTACTCGAGCCGATGCCACTTGCAGCCGTTTGATGAATATCCGCGCCTGAACCGATGCCCCACATAACTGATTTTTTGCGCCAAGCTTGGCAATCCAAAGGCTGGTTGGCATGCTTGTTGTGGCCAACGACCCTGCTCAGCCGCGTCTGGTTGTTACTGAACCAGCAAGCCTACCGATTCGGATGGCGTGTTGTGACCCGAATGCCCATTCCGGTCTTGGTGGTCGGCAATGTGACGGTGGGTGGTTCGGGCAAAACGCCCATCGTCATCAGCTTGTCCGCTTTTTTTCAAAGCTTGGGTTGGCAAGTGGGGGTGATTGCCCGGGGTCATGGCGTTGACAACCTGCAGGTGAATGAAGTGCGATTTGACAGCCATGCCACTGAAGTTGGCGATGAAGCTTTGCTGGTCAAGCAACGTTGCAAACTGCCTGTCTTTGTCGGTCGCCAACGTGCGTTGGCCGCCCAAGCCTTGCTCAAAACCTATCCCCGCACACAACTGATCATCAGCGACGATGGGCTCCAACACCACGGGCTTGGGCATGACATCGCCTTGTGCGTGTTTGACGACCGGGGCTTGGGCAACGGCTGGTTGCTGCCCGCAGGTCCGTTGCGTGAAGCTTGGCCGCGCCGCGACATCTCGCGCACCGTCAACTCAACAACATCAACGAAACAGTATCTGGTGCACACCGGACAATTGCCGTTTGAAAACAGCTTCAAAGCCGATCGCCAACTGTCCGCACAAGCGGTGAACGGCAAAGGCCAAACCAGAACCCTGGAGAGTTTTCAAGGCCAAGCAGTGCAGGCTTTGGCGGCCATCGCCCAGCCCGAGTTGTTTTTTCAAGCCCTGCAAGCACAAGGTTTGCAACTGGCCGCCACCCATGCCCTGCCCGACCATGCGCCTTTGCAGCACTGGACACCTTCGCGCCCTGAACAACTGCTGTGTACCGAGAAAGATGCGGTCAAACTGTGGCCTCATTTGCCGCAAGCCTGGGCCGTGCCCCTGCATTGCCAATTGCCCGATGCTTTACTGACTCAGCTGCACATAGATGTGCAAGCACTATCATCCGGCCATGGACAAAAAACTGCTTGAACTGCTGGTCTGCCCGGTCACCAAAGGACCGCTGATCTACCACCCTGAAAAGGAAGAACTCGTTTCGCGCAGTGCCCGCTTGGCGTACCCCATCCGTGACGGTATTCCGGTGCTGCTGGAGGCAGAAGCCCGCACCTTGACAGACGAGGAATTGGAACGCTGAATGGCGAACACGCCTTTTGTGGTGCTGATTCCAGCCCGTCTGGCTTCCAGCCGCTTGCCCAACAAACCTTTGGCCGACTTGGCCGGACTGCC
>JBIIPF010000171.1:0-4428 GCA_044342755.1 Limnohabitans sp.
CGGAATTGACTGCCAACCCATCACCGGCGAAATCACCTATGGCCTCGAGCGTTTGGCCATGTACTTGCAAGGCGTGGACAACGTTTACAACCTGACTTGGACAGAGGGTCTGAGCTATGGCGATGTGTACAAGCAAAACGAGGTGGAGCAGTCCACTTACAACTTTGAGTACAGCGATGCGGAATTCTTATTCGCCGCTTTTGCAGCCCACGAAAAACAAGCCCAATATTTGATGGCGCAGCAACTGGCCTTGCCGGCTTACGAGCAAGTTCTGAAAGCAGCGCATACCTTCAACCTGCTGGATGCACGCGGCGCCATCAGCGTCACTGAGCGTGCAGCCTACATTGGCCGAATCCGCAACCTAGCGCGTAGTGTGGCGCAAAGTTATTACGACAGCCGTGAGCGTTTGGGCTTTCCCATGGCACCGCGTGAATGGGTGGCCCAGATGCCCCAAAAAGCGGCATGACCATGCGCACTGATGCCCTCTTGATTGAACTCTTCGTTGAAGAGTTACCGCCCAAGGCCCTGAACAAACTAGGCATTGCATTTGCCGAGGGCTTGATGACTTCTTTGAAAGCCCAAGGTTTGACCGCTGAAGGCGCCCTGGTGACGTCTTATGCGTCGCCACGCCGATTGGCCGCCCACATCACTCAAGTGAACAGCGAAGCAGCTGACAAACAAGTCCAGCACAAACTCATGCCGGTGAGTGTGGGACTGAACGCCGAAGGGCAAGCCACCCCAGCCCTGTTGAAGAAATTACAAAGTTTGGGGCTGAGTCCTGAGGCCGTGGCTCAACTCAAACGTGCACCAGACGGCAAAGCAGAGGCGCTGTTCTATGACAGCCTGGTCCAAGGTGTGCTTCTCACGCCCGGTGTCCAAGCTGCCTTGGATGAGACCATCGCCAAGTTGCCTATTCCGAAAGTGATGAGCTACCAGTTGGAAGCCAATTGCGAACTGCCGGGTTGGAGCAGCGTCAAATTTGTTCGCCCCGCGCATGGTCTGGTGGCCATGCACGGCAGTCAGGTGTTACCGGTCAAGGCCTTGGGTTTGACAGCAGGAAACAGCACAAAAGGCCATCGATTTGAGGCCAAGCTGGCCCAGGTGGTGTTCCCCCATGCCGATGACTACGCCGAACGTTTGGCGCAAGATGGGGCGGTGATGGCCAACTACGAAGCACGCAGCCGCGACATGATTCGCCAGCTGCGAGAAAGGGCCAAACAATGTCAAGCGATGCTTGAGGTTGAGCGAGGCATGCACACCTTGATTGATGCAGAAATTGAAAATGCACTGCTTGAAAACGCATTGGTGCAGGAAGTGACAGCCTTGGTGGAGCGCCCGAATGTCATGGTGTGCAGCTTTGAAAAGCAATTCCTCGACGTGCCACAAGAATGCCTGATCCTCACGATGAAGGCCAACCAAAAATACTTTCCGCTGTTGGACATGGCTGGCAAGTTGACCAACCAGTTCTTGGTGGTCAGCAATATTTCCCCCGAAGATGCATCAGCTGTGATCGGCGGCAACGAGCGCGTAGTGCGCCCCCGTTTGGCTGACGCCAAATTCTTCTTTGACCAAGACCGCAAAAAAACGCTCGTTTCGCGCGTCGAGGGTTTGGGCAAAGTTGTTTATCACAACAAGCTTGGCACCCAAGGTGAACGCACCGAGCGGGTACGGGCCATTGCCAAAGGTTTGGCGGCCTTGCTGCCCCAAGCCGCTGACAAGGGTTTTTTGCAAGCTGTCGACACGGCGGCACAGTTGGCCAAGACCGATTTATTGACCGACATGGTGGGCGAATTTCCCGAGTTGCAAGGCACCATGGGTGCTTACTATGCCCGCCATGATGGACTGCCGGAAGAAGTCGCTCAAGCGATTGAAGACCATTACAAACCACGCTTTGCGGGTGACGAGTTGCCTCGCAACATCATTGGTATGGTGGTGGCCTTGGCCGACAAACTCGAAACCTTGGTGGGCATGTTCGGCATTGGTAACCTGCCCACTGGCGACCGTGATCCTTTCGCATTGCGCCGCCATGCCCTCGGTGTGGTGCGGATGTTGGGCGCTGGCCAATTGCGCCTGGATTTGAAGCAAGTCATTCCGTTGTCAGTGGCGGTGTTTGGTTCTCGCATCACCGACCCCAGCGCTGCGTTGCTGGAATTCATCTATGACCGCTTGTCGGGCAGTTTGCGCGAGCAAGGCTTCAGCGCTCAAGAGGTTGAAGCCGTGTTGGCTTTGCGCCCTGGCCAATTGGGTGAGGTGTACCCACGCTTGGAAGCGGTGCGTCAATTCGCCGCCTTGCCTGAAAGCCAGGCTTTGGCAGCGGCCAACAAACGCATTGCCAACATCTTGAAAAAAGCACCCGAAGTGGATGCGCATGTGAACCAAGCCTTGTTGCAAGAGGACGCAGAGAAGGCCTTGTACGCCGCCATGCAAAAGATCGCCCCGCAAGCCTTGGCGCAGTTCGAAGCTGGCAACTACACAGCATCCTTGCAAACCCTGGCCGCCTTGCGTGCTCCGGTGGATGCGTTTTTTGACGATGTGATGGTGAACGCCGAGGCCATGGACTTGCGCTTGAACCGCCAAGGCTTGCTCAAGAGCTTGCACCTGGCGATGAACCGCGTGGCGGATTTGTCTTGCTTGGCAGCCTGATGCCATGAACAGCAAGCTCATCATCCTCGACCGCGACGGCACGATCAACCACGACAGTGACGACTATGTGAAATCACCGGACGAGTGGCAAGCCTTGCCTGGGGCCATAGATGCCATCGCCCGCTTGAACCATGCGGGATGGCATACGGTGATTGCCACCAACCAGTCGGGCTTGGGGCGTGGATTGTTTGACGTGGCCACCTTGAATCAGATTCACGATAAATTGAACAAAACCTTGGCCAAAGCCGGTGGCCGCGTGGATGCGATTTTTTACTGCCCGCACACCGCCGATGACCACTGCCAATGCCGCAAACCACTGCCTGGTTTGTTCGAGCAAATTGGCGACCGATTCGGTGTGGATTTGCCCGATGTGCATGCGGTGGGCGACACCTTGCGGGATGCACAAGCAGCGGCAGCTGTCGGTTGCCAAACCCATTTGGTGCGCACAGGCAAAAGCGAGGGTTTGATGAGCAATGCTTTGCCCGAACATTTCCCAGCAGGGACCCATGTGCATGCCGACTTGAATGCCTTTGCCGATTGGCTGCTCAATACTGAAAACGCTGAGGGCGTGCACTGATGGCTGCATTGCGCTCGGTGTTGCATTTGTTGT
This sequence comes from Limnohabitans sp., assembly GCA_044342755.1. Taxonomy (GTDB): domain Bacteria; phylum Pseudomonadota; class Gammaproteobacteria; order Burkholderiales; family Burkholderiaceae_C; genus Limnohabitans. Next base: position 3,254 of record JBIIPF010000171.1, read on the forward strand.
GGATGCTGGTCACCGTGGTGCCCGTGGCCATTTATTTGCTCACCTCGGCTTTGCTGGGCGTGAAGGGCCATCGTCTATACCGCATGGCCCGGTTTTGGTTGTGGCTGTCCATCGCTGGCGCCAAACATATTTTGGGCATCCGCTATGTCGTCGAAGGCGAAGAACATTTGCCCACCGAAAACAAACCCGCAGTCTTGTTGGTCAAGCACCAGTCCACCTATGAAACTTTTTTGATGCCGGTCATCATGCCGCGCGATCTGGCTTATGTGTTCAAGAAAGAATTGCTCTATGTGCCGTTTTTTGGTTGGGCGATCGGCCGCTTGGACATGATCCACATTGACCGCAGTTTGCGCAAGCAAGCCTTTCACAAGGTCGCGCAACAAGGGCGTGAATTGTTGCAGCGTGGTGTATGGGTCATCATGTTCCCAGAAGGAACCCGCATTTCACGCGGTCAAGCTGGGCAGTACAAATCAGGGGGCACCCGATTGGCGATTGATGCCGGTGTGCCCGTGGTGCCGATCGCGGTCAATTCGGCCGTGTGTTGGCCACGCAAAGCCTTTGTCAAACATCCTGGCCTGGTTACGGTGTCCATTGGCCCGCCGATTGAAAGCCTGGGTCGTGAGCCTGAAGAATTGATGCAGCAGGTCGAGCAATGGATCGAAACCGAGATGCACCGCTTGGACCCCGATGCTTACCGCGCAGGGTCCAAATGAAAGGCTTTGTGCAACTCGCCTTGGATTGGCTGGACCCCAAACCCACGAGCTTGCCCCCACTGACTTTGGAGTACCACAAACCGGTTGTGCCTTTGTCGGAGGTGATGACTGCGGCACATTTTGAGCATCCCCGTGCCAACCGTTCCATTCATTTGGGCGACAGTTCCGTGGCTTACTGTTTGAAGCGGGGCAAGCGCAGCACGATTGGCATGTCGGTTGGCCCCGATGGACTGGATGTGCGGGCGCCGCGCTGGGTCAGTGTCGGCGCGGTTGAGGCCGTGTTACTGGAAAAGGCCGATTGGATTGTGCGCAAATTGCAAGAGATGCAAGAGCGCCAACTGCAAATGCAATCCACCAACATCCAATGGCGCGATGGGGCGGTGTTGCCCTTCTTGGGCGCTGACGTGGTGTTGCGTTTCGATGCCAGCCATGCATTCAGCAACCGAGGTGCGGCCTTGCGCA
>JBIIPF010000172.1:0-4424 GCA_044342755.1 Limnohabitans sp.
GGCGTCCAACAAACCTTGAGTGGGGTGCGCATGGCGGCCGTCGCCCGCGTTGATCACGTGCACATGCGGCGCCACATGCTCGGCGATCAAATACGGTGCGCCCGATTCGCTGTGGCGCACCACAAAAATATCAGCGGCCATGGCGCTCAAGTTGGCGATGGTGTCGAGCAGCGACTCGCCCTTGCTGGCCGAGGAACGCGCGATGTCGAGGTTGAACACATCGGCGCTCAAACGCTTGGCCGCAATCTCAAACGTGGTACGGGTGCTGGTGCTGTTTTCAAAAAACAAATTGAAGACGCTCTTGCCGCGCAGCAGAGGGACTTTTTTCACTTCGCGGTCGTTCACCGACACAAACTGGCTGGCGGTGTCCAAGATGTGCGTGAGGATGTCGCGCGACAAACCTTCGGTAGACAACAAATGAATCAGTTCACCGTTGCGGTTGAGTTGCGGGTTGCGTTTGTAAAGCATCTCAGCCCTCCACCGAAAAAGTGAACTGTTGTTGTGCGTCACGGGTCAGGCGCAAGGATTGGTTGCCCGGCAAGCTCAAACGCGCCGCCGCATAGTCGGCTTGCACCGGCAACTCGCGCCCGCCCCGGTCCACCAACACCGCCAAATGCACGGCCGCCGGTCGGCCATAGTCGAACAACTCGTTCACCACCGCGCGGATAGTGCGCCCGGTGAACAAGACATCGTCAATCAACCAAATGACGGCACCGTCCACCAAGAACGGCAACTTGGTGGCGGCGCTGTCGGCCATGCCGCGCTGCGCGAAATCGTCGCGGTGCATCGAGGACGACACCACACCCATCGCTGGACTGCGGCCTAAATCGGCATGCAAGCGTTCGGCCAACCAAGCGCCACCCGAGGTGATGCCCACCAAATGCGCGGTGGGGCTCAAACGTTCGCGCAGGTCTGTCAACATCTGGCCGTACAAGGCCTGGGCGTCGAGGGATAAATGGCCAATGCTCATGGTGCGAGGTTTCTTAAAAATTGATCGAGGATGACACAGGCCGATGCCGCGTCCACATCGGTCGCGCCAGCGGCGCGGGCTTCGGTGGTGGAGTAGCGCTCGTCCACTTCGAACACGGGCAAGCCAAATCGGCCCTGCAGTTGACGCGCAAACTTTTGCGCGCGATCGGTGTTGTCATGGCGTGCCCCATCGGGGTGGTAAGGCACACCGACCACCAACGCATCGGGCTGCCAGCGTTCAATGTGTTGGGCAATCAAGGGCCAACGCGCGTCCCCTGCTGCCTTCACCGTGCCTTGGGCTTGGGCCTGACCCAAAAGTCGTGAAGCGTAAGCAACACCGGTGCGTTGCAGGCCAAAATCGAAAGCCAAAAAGGATTGCAGTGCAGGGGCAACGGGCGGTGCAGCCACGTTCATGCGTGACCCGCCTGAGGCGACAGCATCCAAGCTTGCAAGCCCAGCAAGGCCAAAGCGCTGTCGTAGCGGTGTTCAATCGGCGTGTCAAAAATCACTTGGGCATCGGCTTCCACGGTGAGCCAACTGTTCTCGGCCAACTCGCTTTCCAACTGCCCTTGCGCCCATGCCGCATAGCCCAAGGTGATGAGCACTTTGCGTGGGCCCGCACCCGTGGACAGCGCTTCCAGCACATCTTTGGAAGTGGTCATCTCCAAGCCGCCTGGAATCATCAAGGTCGAGGCGTAGGTGTTTTCGGCTTCGGGGCCATTCGGGTCGGCTTTGGCCAAGGGCTCGTGCAGCACAAAGCCACGCTCGGTGTGCACCGGGCCGCCTTGCAACACAGGAATTTCAATCAGGTCGGTGCGGCCCAGGTTGAGATCGACTTTTTCAAACAACTCTTCCATGCGCATGGGGCTGGGTTTGTTGATGATGAGGCCCAAGGCGCCGCGCTCGGAGTGTTCGCACATGTACACGACGCTGCGGGCAAACGACTCGTCCATCAAACCCGGCATGGCGATCAGGAAATGATGCGTCAGGTTGATGGGTGCAGAATCCGTGGTCATGCAAAGATTTTAAGGTGAACATGCCGTCTCAAGATTTAGACCAGTTTGACCGCGTTTTGGTGTGGTTTCGCCGCGATTTGCGCTTGGACGACCACACGGCGCTCAGCTTGGCGTTGCAGCATGCCAAGCATGTGCATGCCGCCTTTGTGTTTGACACCGCCATCTTGGACAAGCTGCCGCGCCAAGACCGCCGCGTGGCCTTCATTCATGCCTCACTGCAAGAACTGGATGCCGCTTGGCGCGAACGTGCCGCTGATGAAGCCGCAGGCTTGCTGGTGCGTCACGGCCAGGCAGCGCACGAGGTGGTGGTGATGGCGCAGCAACTCGGTGTGCAAGCGGTGTTCACCCACCATGACGATGAACCCGAGGCCTTGGCGCGCGACGCCCAAGTGCGCGGCAGCTTGGCCAACCACGGCATTGCGTTTCACAGCTTCAAAGACCATGTGGTGTTCGAGCGCAGCGAGGTGCTGACCCAAAGCGGCACGCCCTATGGCGTGTTCACGCCGTATAAAAACGCGTGGCTGAAAAAAGTCACACCGGCCGATTTGGCGGCACGCCCGAATCAAGCCCGACCGGGTCAATTGGCGGCGGTGCCCAAAGCCCTTCGCCAGACCCTGCCCAGCTTGCAAGCCATGGGTTTTGACGAGATGGATTTACCTGCGCTGCACATCCACCCCGGCATGTCAGGGGCGCACATGCTGCTGAAAGATTTCGACAAGCGCATGAGTGACTATGAGGCCACGCGCAACTTTCCAGCGGTGAAAGGGCCCAGCTACTTGAGCGCGCATTTGCGCTTTGGCACGGTGTCCATCCGGCAGTTGGCGCGCATGGCCCATGCGCGTGCCATGAAGAACGATGCGGGTGCGCAAACCTGGTTGTCCGAGTTGATTTGGCGGGATTTTTACCACCAGATCATGCACCACCATCCGCATGTGGTGCACAGCGCGTTCAAGCGCGAGTATGACGACATCCAATGGGACAAAGACAAACAAGCAAAGACCTTGTTCAAAGCCTGGTGTGACGGCCAAACCGGCTACCCGCTGGTGGACGCAGCCATGGCGCAAATCAACCAAAGCGGCTACATGCACAACCGACTGCGCATGGTGGTGGCGAGTTTTTTGGTGAAAGATTTAGGCATTGATTGGCGGTGGGGCGAGGCGTATTTCGCCACCCACTTGATTGATTTTGATTTGGCCGCCAACAACGGCGGTTGGCAATGGGCCAGCTCGAGTGGCTGCGACGCCCAGCCTTACTTTCGCATCTTCAACCCGATCAACCAAAGCGAAAAGTTTGACCCGCAAGGCAAGTTCATCAGGCGCTATGTGCCGCAACTGAGCGGCTTGCCCGACAAAGCGATTCATGCACCGTGGCTTGCCAAACCCATGGAGCTGCAAGCCGCGGGTGTGGTGTTGGGACAGAACTACCCGATGCCCATCGTGGACCACGCGCAAGCGCGGGCCAAAACCTTGCTGCGCTATTCGGTGGTGAAGAAGAGTTAGACCGGCACCATTTCAAAGTCTTCTTTGCGTGCGCCGCATTCGGGGCAAGTCCAGTTCATGGGCACTTGTTCCCAGGGGGTGCCGGGGGCGATGCCGCTGTCGGGGTCGCCCAGCGCTTCGTCGTAAATCCAGCCACAAATCAGGCACATCCAAGTCTTGTTCACGGTGTCTCTTTCATTCGAGGAATCACATGTATCCACGATAAAACCGTGGCATAGAATGAATCAAAGTATAGACGGCCATGAACCCCACCCTCCCGCTCCCAGACGAAGGCCAGACCCCCGAAATGGCCCATCCGTGCGTGCTGTGTTTCAACAGCAACGACCCCAGCGGCGCCGGTGGTTTGACTGCAGACATCTTGGCCATGTCCTCGGTGGGCGCGCATGTGTTGGCCATCAGCACCGGCAGCTATGTGCGCGACTCGGCCGAAACCTTCGACCACATGCCCATGGACGAAGACGCGGTGGATGAACAAGCCCGCATCATCTTGGAAGACATTTCGGTGCAGGTCATCAAGGTGGGCTTTTGCGGCACCCCCGAAAACGTGGCGACCATCGCCGAACTCTGCACCGACTACGCCGATGTGCCCGTGGTGGCCTACATGCCCAGTTTGTCGTGGTGGCAAGACGACCCGATCGAGGCCTACCAAGACGCCTTCATGGAACTGCTGCTGCCGCAAACCACGGTGTTGGTGGGCAACCATTCCACCTTGTGGCGCTGGCTGCTGCCCGAGTGGGGCAGCGAACGCCCGCCTACCGCCCGCGACATTGCCAAGGCCGCCGCCGACAAAGGCGTGCCCTACACCTTGGTCACGGGTTTGCCACAAGGCCATCAACATTTGGAAAACGCCTTGGCCACGCCACTCACGGTGTTGGTGAGCGAAACCATCGAGCGTTTTGACGCTGTGTTTACCGGTGCAGGTGACACTTTGAGCGCCGCC
>JBIIPF010000173.1:0-4356 GCA_044342755.1 Limnohabitans sp.
GGATAGGGGCCCAATTGCTGTGTTCGGTGTCCAAGCGAATGAACAAGTAGCGACTGAACATGGGTTCGACCACTTCTGCCAAGCGGCCACGGCGCAGTTTTTCCACGGTCAACATCGGCAACCACGCTTCGAAGCCCTGCTGTTGCAGGTTTTCAAGGGCGCGGTGCTCTTGTTTGGGTTTGGAATGAACGGCGTACCAAAGCATGCGTTTGAATCGCTAACTATTTAATTTATTTGAGAAGTGATTGTAAAGCGGTTAAATTGACATCTCCTTGACACCCTGAAAGCGCCCCATGGCCAGCCCCAAACCCGATTTTGACCCACTCAAGATGAGCGAGCACATGAAAGATTCAGCCCAGCAAATTTGGCTGGCCGGCATGGGTGCTTTTGCCAAAGCCCAGCAAGAGGGCACCAAGGTGTTCGAAACCCTGGTGAAAGACGGCGCCAAATTGCAAGAAGCCACCCAGCAAGCCCAGGCCAAGGTGACCGAAGCTGCCCAAAAAATGACCGCCATGGCTGCTGACATGGGCCAACGCGCAGGCGGCCAGATGGACAAGCTTGAAGGTATTTTTGAAGAGCGCGTGGCCAAAGCCTTGCAAAGCATGGGCTTGCCCAGCGCCCAAGACCTGGCGGCCTTGGAGGCACGGGTGGCCGCGTTGGAAGCGCAATTGGCCGATCAAACCACCCCTGCCAAGCGCAAATAAGCATCCAATACATGGTGAAAAAAGCGCCCCGTCGCACCGCCGAGCGGATTCAGACGGCGGCGCTGCAACTCTTCAACCGCTTTGGTGAGCCCAATGTGGCCACCACGCTGATTGCCTCGGACATGGGCATCAGCCCCGGCAATTTGTTCTACCACTTCGCCAGCAAAGAATTGTTGGTGAACAGCTTGTTCGACAGCTACCAAGCTGAAATGCGCGACCTCTTGCCCGCTGCAGCTGACGTGCGCGACCTCGAGCACAGTTGGTTTTTCATGCACAGCTTGTTCGAGTTGGTGTGGCGCTACCGATTCATGTACCGCGACCTGAACGATTTGCTCAGCAAGAACCGGCATGTGGAAGGGCAGATGAAAGACATCGTGGCTTTGAAAGAAAGCGCATTCACGCAGTTGTTGGCACAGTTGCAAGCAGGCGAACTGTTGCAACAAACCACCACAGAGCGTGCGCATTGCGCCACCCACATGGTGGTGATGCTCACGTGGTGGCTGAGCTATGAATATGTGCGCAACCCACGACACGCCATGGAGGATGCCAGCGCCCAACACGGCGTGTTGCACGGGGCGCAACAGGTGTTAAGTTTGATGCTGCCCTATTTGGCGCCAACACCCAAGGCTGAGTTGCAAGCCTTGATGCAGGTGTATGCCGACGCCCTGCCTGCTTGATGGTTCATAGAAACCTCAGGCCTTGGCCAAGAAGCGTTCCACCATGCGCACCCACACCGTGCCGCCCAGCGGAATCAGGTCGTCATTGAAGTCGTAGCTGGGGTTGTGCAAGGTGCACGGGCCGCCGCCGTGGCCCATTTCGCGGTGCGCGCCTTCGCCATTGGCAATGAAGAAATAAGCGCCGGGTTTTTCCAGCAGCATGTAGGAGAAATCTTCCGCGCCCATGGTGGGCTCTTGCGCCAACACGTTCTCTGCGCCGACGATGTCGGACAACACCTCACGGGTGAACTCGGCTTCTTGGGCATGGTTGATGGTGGGCGGGTAGTTGCGCACAAACTCGAAGGTGCAAGTGGCTTCATGGGCGGCACTGACGTGTTCGGCAATCGTGCGCATGCGCCGCTCGATCATGTCGAGGATGTCCACGGTGAAGGTGCGCACCGTGCCTTGCAATTCGCAGCTGTTGGGCACCACATTGGTGGCTTCCCCGGCATGGATCATGGTGACTGAAATGACGGCGGCGTCCACGGGTTTGACGTTGCGCGACACGATGGTTTGAAAGGCCTGCACCATTTCACACGCAATCGGCACCGGGTCGATGCCGTTGTGCGGCAAAGCGGCGTGGCAGCCCTTGCCTTGGATGGTGATTTTGAATTCGTTGCTCGAGGCCATCACGGGGCCGGCGCTGACCGCGAGTTTGCCCACCGCCATGCCTGGCCAGTTGTGCAGGCCAAACACCGCGTCCACAGGGAATTTTTCAAACAAGCCGTCTTTGATCATCTCGCGGGCCCCGCCGCCGCCTTCTTCGGCCGGTTGGAAGATGAGGACCACGGTGCCGTCAAAGTTGCGGTGCTTGGCCAAATGCTGGGCTGCTGCCAACAACATGGTGGTGTGACCGTCGTGACCACAGGCGTGCATCTTGCCCACGTGTTGGCTGGCGTGGGCGAAGGTGTTGGCTTCATGAACCGGCAGCGCGTCCATGTCGGCGCGCAAACCGATGCGGCGCGTGCTGCTGCCGTTTTGGATGATGCCCACCACGCCGGTGGTGCCCAAACCCCGGTGCACCTCGATGCCCCATTCGGTGAGTTTGGCGGCCACCAAGTCCGAGGTGCGTTGCTCTTCAAAGCAAAGTTCGGGGTGGGCGTGGATGTCGCGGCGCACAGCCACCAGGCTGGCGGCTTCGAGGACCATGGCGTCGAGCAATTTCATGTTTTCACCTCTGTAAAGCTTGAAGAATCAGTCTACCTGAAGGACAAAGGCTCGGGTTGAAGCTGGGAAACCCACATCAATCTGGCCGCCAAAGCGTCGCTGTGGTGTGACCTGGTTACACGCCCCTTGCGCCAACACCATCGACCCAGTACGATTCCTACTTCAAATTCCTACTTTCAGGACAGCCATGCTCATCTCCGAAAAAGGCCAAGTGACCATCCCCAAGCACATCCGCATCGCCGCAGGCGTCGCTGCGGGCAGCGAGGTTTCTTTCAGCTTGGAAGGCAGCAAGATCGTCATCACGCCCGCAGGCACTGGGGTCAAAGATGACCGGCGCCCCAAACTGAAAGCAGCAGCAGCCAAGGTACGCGGCAGCTTCAATGCCGAGTTCAAGCAACTTGGCGCAGAAGACATCATGAGCTTCATTCGAGGCCAAGACCCTGTGAAAACGTCTGGATAGATTGCATGGACGAGCGCAGTCCTTGGCATGGATGGGCCATGGATCAATTGCAAACCTGCAGTGAACGCTACCCTTTGCATGTGAATATCATCATCTACACCGAGTTGCTCGTGCCTAACCCCAACGTGGCCGCGTTAGACGCCATGCTCGACATTTATGAAACAAGGCGAACGCCTTTGCCATGGTCTTCGGCTTCACTCACGGCAGCGGCTTTTGCAGTTTATCGACGACGAGGTGGTGCCAAGCACAAACCCTTGCCAGATTTTTTCATTGGTGCCCATGCCGCAGTCGCCAATCTGAGCGTGCTCACCCGAGATCCTCGGCCTTATCAAAGCCATTTTTCTAGACTTGAAGTGATAGCACCATGACCACCACCATCCTGGGCGCTTGCCCCCACGACTGTCCCGACACCTGTTCTTTGCTGACCACCGTGCAAGACGGCGTGGCGGTGAAGGTGCAGGGCAACCCGAACCATCCGCTCACCGATGGCGTGTTGTGCACCAAGGTGTCGCGCTACACCGAGCGCACCTACCACCCCGAGCGGGTGCTGCATCCCTTGAAGCGCAGCGGTCCCAAGGGCAGCGGTCAGTTCGTGCGGGTGAGTTGGGACGAAGCCTTGAACGCCATCGCCGCCAAACTCCAGGGCATTGCAGCGCGCAACCCTGAGCGCATCCTCCCCTACAGCTACGCCGGCACCATGGGCATGGTGCAAGGCGAGTCCATCGCCATGCGTTTTTTCAATCTGCTGGGGGCGGCACATCTCGACCGCACGATATGCGCCAGCGCAGGTGCCGAAGCATTGACGCAAACCTTTGGCAGCAAGTTGGGCATGAAGGTGCAGTTTTTTGCAGAAAGCAAACTCATCCTGATTTGGGGCAGCAACGCCATCACCAGCAGCGTGCATTTCTGGCGACTCGCGCAAGAGGCCAAACGCCAGGGTGCCAAGTTGGTCTGCATCGACCCGCGCCGCAGCGAAACCGCCGACAAATGCGATGTGCACTTGGCGCTCAAGCCTGGCACGGATGCCGCACTGGCTTTGGCCTTGATGCATGAACTCATCACCCACAACTGGCTGGACCACGACTACATCGCGCAGCACACGGCAGGCTTTGAAGCCTTGCGCGAGCGCGCGTTGCAATGGCCCCCCGAACGCGCGGCCGAGGTGTGTGGATTGGACGTGCAAGCCATTCGTCAACTGGCACACGACTATGCCCACATCAAGCCCGCCGCCATTCGCTTGAACTATGGCGTGCAGCGCTCACGGGGTGGCGGCAACGCCGTGCGCGCCGTGGCTTGCTTACCTGCCCTC
>JBIIPF010000174.1:0-4353 GCA_044342755.1 Limnohabitans sp.
ACAGCCACGACAAACCCGACGATGACAACGTGGTGGACGCCGAGGTCAAAGAAGTCAAGAAACCTTAAACCTTTCAACCCCCTGCGCCGCGCTCAAACCCTTCATCGGGTTGACGCGGCGTTGGCACTTTTCAGAACCAGACCACCATGGCCACCAAACGCGATTTTTACGAGATTTTGGGCGTCCCCAAAAACGCCAGCGAGGACGAGATCAAGAAGTCCTACCGCAAGCTGGCCATGAAATACCACCCCGACCGCAACCAGGGTGACGCCTCGGCTGAAGTGAAATTCAAAGAGGCCAAAGAAGCCTACGAAATGTTGTCGGACGCCGAAAAACGCGCGGCCTACGATCAATACGGCCATGCCGGTGTGGACCCCAATATGCGCGGCGCCGCAGGTGCGGGCGGCTTTGGAGGCTTTGGCGAATCTTTCGGTGATATTTTTGGTGACATCTTTGGTCAAGCACGCCGTCAACAAGGCGGTGGTCGACAGGTGTTCCGTGGTAACGACCTGAGCTACGCCATGGACATCACGCTGGAAGAGGCCGCAGCTGGCAAAAAAACAGAGATCCGCATTCCCAGCTATGACGAATGCGACACCTGTCACGGCACGGGTGCCAAACCCGGCACCTCCGCTAAAACCTGCGGCACCTGCCAAGGCCAAGGCGTGGTGCAAATGCGCCAAGGCTTTTTCAGCGTGCAACAAAACTGTCCGCATTGCCGAGGCAGTGGCAAGATCATCAGCGACCCCTGCTCACCCTGTCATGGTCAAGGCAAAGTCAAGCGCCAAAAAACATTGGAAATTTCCATCCCCGCCGGCATTGACGACGGCATGCGCATTCGCAGCACTGGCAACGGCGAGCCCGGCACCAACGGCGGCCCCCCCGGCGATCTGTACATTGAAATCCGTTTGCAAAAACACGAGGTGTTTCAGCGCGACGGCGACGACCTGCATTGCGCTGTGCCCATCAGCTTCACCACAGCGGCTTTGGGTGGCGAGGTCTCGGTACCAACGCTGAATGGTGAAGCCGCCATCGACTTGCCCGAGGGCACGCAAACTGGCAAGCAATTCAGGCTGCGTGGCAAAGGCGTCAAAGGCGTGCGTGCCAGCTTCCCTGGCGACTTGTATTGCCACATCACGGTGGAAACGCCGGTCAAACTCACCGAACACCAACGCAAGTTGTTGAAAGAACTCGATGAGTCCTTGAAAAAAGGCGGTGCCAAGCATTCACCCACGGAATCTGGCTGGGCCGACAAGCTGAAGAATTTGTTCAGCTGACTTTGAACGTCACCCATTGAAAAGGGCGCTTGAAGCGCCCTTTGTCACAAGAACCGATCGAGCAGTTTGCGGCTGTGGCGGTCAAGCGTTGGCAAGTCGCGGATGAGGAATTGAACGCCGTGTTCATCGGCCACGATGAGTGTTTGGCCGCTCAAGCGTCGGATGTCTTCTTCACCCCGCAAAACAAACTGGGCTTCTCCACGGTTGGTTTGGACCGACCAGACCGACGGCGTGATGAAACTGCTGACCGCATTGACACGCTGAATTTCAGGCATGAATTCACGCGCTTGGAGCGCAGACATCACAGCATTTTTTTGCGGCTCAGGCAAGGCAAGTGGCGTATCAAGCCACAGCAGTTCATGGCCCTCAGCGCTCAGCACAGACACGGCTTCGTCGGGGGCACCAATGGGAAACGCCCGCACCACGGTGACGCCAATGTGCAACGCGCCGTCAAGCTGGAGTTGCCACGCACCCATGCTGTTTTGCGTCAATTCAAAATTCATGTGCGTGCCTCGCGTTCCGTGCCCAGCGTCAAGCCTTCCTCTTCGGCTTCCTTTTGACGGGCTTGCGCCTCGTACAAACGCCAATAAGCGCCTTGCCTGGCCAGCAGTTCATCGTGCTGGCCTTGCTCAACCAACTGACCGTGTTCCATCACCACCAAACGGTCTGCGCGGCGCAGTGTGGAGAGTCGATGGGCAATCGCAATGGTGGTGCGGCCTCGCACCAGGTTGTCCAAGGCTTTTTGAATTTCTTGCTCTGTTTCTGTGTCCACCGAGGATGTGGCCTCGTCCATGATCAGGATGCGCGGGTCGATCAACAAGGCACGTGCAATGGAGATGCGTTGACGCTCACCGCCCGACAAACCTTGGCCGCGCTCGCCCACCAAGGAGTCGTAGCCTTGTGGCAAGCGCAAAATGAATTCATGGGCATGCGCAGCGCGGGCTGCAGCCACAATCTCAGCGCGGGTGGCACCCGGTTTGCCATAGGCGATGTTGTCGGCGATGGTGCCGAAAAACAAAAACGGCTCTTGCAACACCAAACCAATGTGGCGGCGGTAATCGGCGATGCGGATGTCACGAATGTCGGTGCCATCAATGCGAATGGCTCCTTCGCTCAGGTCGTAGAAACGGCAAATCAAGTTCACCAAGGTGCTTTTGCCCGAACCGCTTTGCCCCACCAAACCAATCATTTCGCCCGGCGCAATGTCCAAGCTCAAACCTTTGATGACAGCCCGGTTGCCATAGCGAAAACCAGCATCGGCAATTTGAATGTGCCCCACCACCTCGGGCAAGGCCACGGGGTTGACAGGCTCGGGCACGCTGGACACATGGTCGAGGATTTCAAAAATCCGTTTGGTACCAGCCGCAGCTTTTTGCGTGTGCGAGACGATGCGGCTCATGGCATCGAGTCGGGCGTAAAAACGGGTGCTGTAGGCTAGGAAAGCCGTCAACACACCGACCGTGACTTGATGGTTCGCCACTTGCCAAATGCCAAAAGCCCAGACCACCAGCAAACCAATTTCGGTCACCAGCGTCACCGTGGGCGAGAACAAGGACCATAAGAAATTGATGCGGTCGTTGACGGCCAAATTGTGTTTGTTGGCTTCTTGAAAGCGCTTGGCTTCGCGGTTTTCTTGGGCAAAGGCTTTCACCACGCGAATGCCCGGAATGGTGTCGGCCAACACATTGGTGAGCTCGGACCAAACCCGATCAATCTTTTCAAAGCCGGTGCGCAAACGGTCGCGCACGATGTGAATCAACCAAGCAATGAAGGGCAGCGGCAGCAAAGTGGCCAAGGCCAACCACGGGTCGATGCTGAACAAAATACCGGCGGTCATGAGGATCATCAACACATCCGTGGCGAAGTCCAACAAGTGCAGCGACAAGAACACACACAAGCGATCCGTCTCGCTGCCGATGCGGGTCATCAAGTCGCCGGTGCGCCGTCCACCAAAATATTCCAATGAGAGTTTGAGCAAGTGTTCATAAGCGGTGGACCGCAGATCGGCACCGATGCGCTCTGAGGCCAGCGCCAGCACATAGGTTTTGAACCAACCCAAGCCCCAGGCCAGCAAAGCTGCCCCAAACAAACCGCCCAAGTACCAGGTGACCAAATCGGTGTCAATTTGCTGACCGTTTTGAAAAGGAATCAAGACCTCGTCCATCAAGGGCATGGTGAGGTAGGGCGGCACCAAGGTGGCTGCCGTGGACAAGAGCGTGAGCACAAAGCCCAGCAGCAATTGACCTTGGTAAGGCTTGGCAAAACGCCACAAGCGAAACAAGCTCCAGGTGGAAGCCGGTGTGTCGTCCTCGTCCGCTTCGCAGGCTTTGCAGGCTTGGTCGGGGTCGGTCAAAGGAGCGTGGCAGGTGGGGCACCACACTTGCCAAGTAGCAGGGCTGTGACCAGCTTGAAGTTTGTTGAACCGGCTGAGCAAGCTGCCGGCTTGAAGGTTGTGACCCAAGGTGAAACGCCATTCGGCCAGCAACTGTGTGGCGTTGCGCGCGCTGAGCTTGCCCACGCCGGCATGGTCCACCAATTCAAGTTGCATATCAGGCTGCAAAGGCAGGCTGTGCCAGGTTTTGGGGGCGTCAGCGGGCTGCCACAACAAGCGTTCAGAGGTCAGGGCCAGCAGGCCACGCCCGAAATACAATGCCGCATCGAGGTCAACCTCCAGCCATGCCAGCACGTTTTCATTCGACGTTAACTGAAGCTGCAGGTCCTCCCGCCAAACGGCTGGCAAATCCAGCAGCACTGGCGCAACAACAGAGGGAAGATTCATTCTTGATGGGATGACCGGCCGCAAAAAATGATTCTAACCCTGCACCTTGGCCCCATTGGCCTGCTCTTCACTCCTCCCCTCCCCTTATGACCTTTCCCGACATCGCTGTTTTGCGCATGCGTTATTTGCGCGGCCCCAATGTGTGGACCTACCGCCCTGTTCTCGAATCTTGGGTGGACCTTGGTGTCTTGGAAGACCACCCCTCCAACACCTTGCCGGGCTTTGTCGATCGACTCACCACCTGGTTGCCCGGCATGATCGAACACCGCTGTGGTGTGGGCGAACGTGGCGGCTTCT
>JBIIPF010000175.1:0-4323 GCA_044342755.1 Limnohabitans sp.
CAAGGCCCAGCGTTGGGCGGCTTGCGCGATCAGCCATTGGCGCGCTTGCGCCGCCGCCGCCCTCAGCGGCGCGGCATGGATTTGAATCGAGGCGCTGGCAATCGTGGCCCCTTGGTTGGGCGAGACCGCGGTCAGGCCCATCAGCAGGTGCACTTTGCCGGGATCGGTGTGCAGCTCTTCGGCCACCAACTGGGTCAAGGCGGTGCGCAAACCCGTGCCCAAATCCACATGGCCATGCAAAGCAGTGACGCTGCCGTCGTCCCATACCGCCAATAAACATTCATCACCCTCGCTGGTGTGGCTGAAGACAAAGGGTGGTTGGCCAGGCGTTGGGGCTTGTGCTGGCAATGCCGGGCGACAAACGCGCAAGACGCCTTGCGCTTCAAACAAATCAGCGCGTTGGTGAACCTGCTGGGCACGCATGGGTCAGGCCGGGGTAGGCTGCATCAGCCGCGCAGCCCGTTTGACCGCTGCGATGATTTCAAGATGCGTGCCGCAACGGCACAGGTTGCCCGACAATGCCTGGCGAATTTGGCTGTCGGTGGGGTCGGGGCAGCGCTTGAGCAAGGCCACGGTCATCATGACCATGCCGTTCAAGCAATAGCCACACTGCGCAGCTTGTTCATCGATAAAGGCCTGCTGCACCGGATGCGGTGCGCTGGCTTGACCCAAACCTTCAGAGGTGGTGATGTCTCGGTGTTGTATTTCTTGGGCGGGGATGACACAGGCCCTGGCGGGTGTGCCGTCGATCAACACAGTGCAGGCACCGCACTGACCAAGGCCACAACCGAACTTGGGGCTGTTGAGCCCCAAGTCGTTGCGCAACACATGCAGCAGCGTGGCAGCAGAAGTCAGTCGCAGGGCATGGCCTTGGCCATTCACCTGCAACTGCACATCAACGGTACGCAGCGGCTGCATTGGTGCGAAAACGCGAACCCATCAGCCGACTTGGATATCGTCGGACTGGATGCGCTTGACACCTTTGGCTGCCATGTTTTTCCAAGCAGCGGCCAAGGAGCCGTTCAGGTCGATGGCGCGGCAAGCGTCTTCCACCACATACACCTCAAAGCCAGCGGCGCGGGCATCGATGGCAGTCCAAGCGACGCAGAAGTCGGTGGCCAAACCGGTGACAAACACGGTTTTGATACCGCGTTGCTTCAAGTAGCCGGACAAACCGGTGGCGGTTTTGGCATCGGCTTCCATGAAAGCAGAGTAGCTGTCAACCTTGGGGTGGTAACCCTTGCGAATGATCAACTGGGCTGAAGGCAGGGACAAATCTTTGTGCAATTCAGCATCTTTGGTGCCTTGCACACAGTGATCGGGCCACAGGACTTGGGTGCCGTAAGACAGTTTGGTGGTTTCAAAAGGTTTTTTGCCGTCATAGGCCGAAGCAAACGACGCATGGCCTTTGGTGTGCCAGTCTTGTGTGACCACGATGTTTTCAAAGGCTGTTGAAATGCGGTTGATGACGGGTACCACTTCCGAGCCTTTGGCCACGGGCAAGGTGCCACCTTCCACAAAACAATTTTGCACATCCACCGCAATCAGCACCGATTTGGAGCCGGGTTTGATTTTGGATGCGGCCATGGCCCAAGGTGCCATCACACCAACTGCGCCCAGGGCGCCCATCGCTGCCAGAAGTTTTCTGCGATCTGTTGTCATCTTCGATCTCCACTACAAAAAAACGCACAACCCGTGCGTGGGGAACCTGTCAACGCAGACCGTCTTGGCCCACGATTTCATGCACTTGCAAGCCGCCGACACGCGGATGCGGACGGCCACTGTCGGTGACCACCACGGCCACCAGAATTTCATTCGCGCGCGGCGCGTCGCTGATGCGAGCCTCCATGGCGTCAAAGTGGCTGCGCACAAAGGCCGCATCCTTGTGACCCAGCGGCACATCGATGGCCGTGCCCAGCGTGCCTTGTTTTTTGGCTGAAGGCACCAGCGCCGCGCCTTTGCTGACCGCCATGCGCAAGGGCGCGCCCAACTTGGGATGCAAGAGGGCTGCCGCATGTTCGAGTTCACCAGCCTCGCCAACGATGGCTGCCTTGCCATAACTGTGCGCATCCGCAGGCTTGATGCCCAAGGCCTTGACGCAACGGGCCCCCAACAAGCCGCCCAACTCTTCGCCAATGGCGATGAGTTCATCCAGGTTGTCGCTGAAGCGTGCGGCGTACGGATTGGCAATCACCGCCATGGCCAAGGCACGGCGGGTGGGTGGTGTGACGGCTTTGCCACCTTCTTGCAGCAGTTCATCCACTTGCACCACGATTTTTCGAATTTGGGCTGTCATGTTGTTCTCCAGCGCTGTCTCAGCGCAATCCATTCCATTGGCTGATGTCTTGGGCGGCCAAACCACCCACCCGGGCATGTACCCGCGCGCCAGTACTCATGGCCAAGATCAGCACGATTTCATCCGCACGTGGCGCACCCGGCACCCGCACCTCGATGGCGTCGAAATGGCTGCGCACGTAGCTGGCATTGATGTGGGTCAAGGGCACATCCAGCGCCGCACCCGGCGGGCCTACTTTTTTGGTGGACGGCACGATAGACAAGGCATTGCCGGGTTGGCCGCTGCTGACGCCGCCTTGACCTGCCGTGTAAGCAGCGCGGTCCCCTTTCCAGCCCAGCAGTTCGCGCATGGCATACCCACCGGGCACATGCCACAAAGCGCCGTGTTCGAGTTCGCCCGCTGCACCCACGATGGCACCCTTGCCATAGCCTTGAATGGCATCAGGTGCCACGCCCATGGCTTGGCAGAGTTGCTGCGCGAGTTGAACGCCCAAGGGGTTCAAGGCTTCCATCATGGGCACGATGTTGGTTTGGTACTGACCGGCATAAGGATTGCGCAACACAGCCGCGATGGCCCCTCGCACCAAGGGCGCTTCAGCCACCGGGCCAAATTCGTGGTGGATCTCCTCCACATGGGTGAAGACACGGCGTACATCGATCAAGTCTGCGCTCAAACCAAACACTCCAAAGCTGGTGTCACGGCCACTTGGCCTTGGCAACACAAATAGGCGGCATGCAATTGGCCCCGCACTTGCAGGCCACGGGCACAGTCTAGCCCGAGTTGCAAGGCGTCCTGAATCAACGCCGGGGGCAAGCGGGGCACGTCCACTGTCACCATCCGTTCGCCCAGGTCGGTGTCGTCCCGCAGGCTGTTGGCGGGGCGGCGCTGAATGCTGGGGTGCTGCACATTCACCGCATTCGCAATCAAGGTGGCGGCCACATCGGCTTGCGCGGCCGTGGCAGCCAACACCGTGACGCTGTCGGCCACGCCGAATGAAAAACTGCGCCCACCCCAACCGCTGGTGGCCACACCGCGCACTGGCATCTCGGCGCTGATGACAAACTGGCCATCGGTAACCAACTCGCTGGCGGCGTCCGTGGCCAAGGCTTGTGCCATCTGACTCACCACACCCATGCGCCATTCGCCGCGCTGCAAGTGCAGCGCGATGTCGCCGCCATTGTTCACATAGGCGCGGTCCACGCCGGGCAGCGCCAAGGCCTGCAGCACCTCTTGCGCCACCGACCCCGCTACCGCGGCCATGGGTGTGATGAAGCCATCGGCGCTGGCCCACGCCAGTTCTGAAGCCGCCAGGTGCATGCGTCGCGCCACCACGCTGTCAAAGCGGTGGTCATGCAATTCACCGACAGGGCAACGCAGTCCAGGCCATTCGCGCACCAACTCAGGCAAGACGGTTTCAAACCGCTGCCAAGCCGTTTGCAAGGCGTGTTCACAGGCGTTTGAATCGCCGTCGAGTTGCAAAACGATGTCGATGGGCCCGTGTTGAAAATGCCAACGACCGTCTGATAAAGCTTGTCGCGTGGCTTGCATTTGTCAGCCCAACATGGGGGGTGCGTTCAGCGGCCAAGGGTTGGTGCCAGCAGGTGGTGTTTCCCAGCGCAGTTGCGTGGGTGCGCCGTCGTTGTGCCAAGCGCCTTTGCGCAAGCTGTCGTCCAGGCTGCGCACAAACCCCATGTGACCACCCAAGGCTTGGTAATCGGAGAGCTTCATGCTGAATTCGATGGGGGCCACGATGGCCGGTGTGGGCACGGTGCCAAAACTGTTGGCCGGCATGCGCAGCACGTCCACCATCAGGGTGATGCCGCCGCCCGGCCAGACATAAGCCGGTGCGCCGCCGCAGGTGACATTGACCAAGGCCTTTTTCACGGCACGCGTGAGTTGGATCGGGTTGTCCGTGACACCTGAACGCAGGCTGCCACCCGCGCCGCCCAAGAACAAGACCGACACCAACGAAGGCTCGCAGTTGTCACCAATGCGGTCGACCACCTGCTGCACCGCGTGTGGCATGG
>JBIIPF010000176.1:0-4297 GCA_044342755.1 Limnohabitans sp.
CGACATTCAATTTTTTGCAAACGTATTGGAGGGTTTGCTGACCCGCACGCAATTGGCAAGGCAGGTTGGTGCAGACATTGATTTTGAAACGACCCACCGGCTTCACATTGAACATGTTGTAGAAGGTAAAGACTTCGTGCACGCCCATCACGGGCATGTCGAGGTAATGCGCCAAGGCCTGCTCGTGGGCAGGCGACACATGGCCGTTTTCGTCTTGCAAGATGGACAAGCAGGCAATCACCGCGGACTGTTTTTGCTCGGCGGGGTATTTGGCCACTTCACGCGCAAAGCGCTGCAAAGTGGCTGCTGAAAATTCGACCGCTTCAGCGGTGGGGCTGTGTGCTTGGTTCATCGATCAATTTCCCCGAACACGATGTCCATGGTGCCAATGATGGCCACGGTATCGGAAATCATGTGGCCCTTGGCCATTTCGTCCATGGCGGCCAAATGCGCAAACCCGGGCGGGCGGATTTTCATGCGGTAAGGTTTGTTGGCACCATCGGACACCAGGTAAATACCAAACTCGCCTTTGGGATGCTCTACCGCCGCATAGGCCTCGCCTTCAGGCACATGGAAACCTTCGGTGAAGAGTTTGAAATGGTGAATCAACTCTTCCATGCTGGTCTTCATGGCTTCGCGGTGCGGTGGGGCCACTTTGTGGTTGTCGGTGATGACGGGGCCGGGGTTGGCACGCAACCAATCGACGCACTGTTTGATGAGGCGGTTGGATTGACGCAGTTCGGCCACACGCACCAAGTAGCGGTCGTAGCAATCGCCGGCGGTGCCCACCGGAATGTCAAAGTCCATTTGGTCGTAGACATCGTAGGGCTGCTGTTTGCGCAAGTCCCAGGCAATGCCCGAGCCGCGGAGCATGGGGCCGGTGAAGCCCATGTTTTTGGCGCGTTCTGGGGACACCACACCAATGCCCACGGTGCGCTGCTTCCAAATGCGGTTGTCGGTGAGCAGGGTTTCGTACTCGTCCACGTACTTGGGAAAACGCTGGGTGAAGTCGTCGATGAAATCGAGCAGAGAACCCTGGCGGTTCTCGTTCAAACGCGCAATGGTGCGGGCGTTTTTGATTTTGCTGACCTGGTATTGCGGCATGGTGTCGGGCAAATCGCGGTAGACACCACCGGGACGAAAGTAAGCCGCGTGCATGCGGGCACCAGACACGGCTTCGTACATGTCGTACAAGTCTTCGCGTTCACGGAAACAATAAATGAGGATGTTCATCGCGCCGCAATCAAAACCGTGGGCACCCAACCACATCAAGTGGTTCAGCATGCGTGTGATTTCGGCATACATGACGCGGATGTATTGGGCGCGCACAGGCACATCCAAACCCATGAGTTTTTCGATGGCCAAGCAGTAGGCGTGCTCGTTGCACATCATGGACACATAGTCGAGGCGGTCCATGTAGGGCAAGGTTTGCAAATAGGTTTTGCTCTCGGCCAGTTTCTCGGTGGCCCGGTGCAACAAGCCAATGTGCGGGTCGGCGCGTTGCACCACCTCGCCATCCAACTCGAGAACCAAGCGCAAAACGCCGTGGGCTGCAGGATGTTGGGGACCCAAATTCAGGGTGTAATTTTTAATGTCGGCCATGGTATTTCAGTGCAAGCCGCCGTAGTTGTCTTCGCGCACGATGCGCGGCGTGATTTCACGCGGCTCGATGGTGACCGGTTGGTAGATGACGCGTTTTTGCTCGGCGTCATAGCGCATTTCGACATGACCGCTGGTGGGGAAGTCTTTGCGAAACGGATGGCCGATGAAGCCATAGTCGGTGAGGATGCGGCGCAGATCGGTGTGGTCTTCAAACAAGATGCCAAACAAATCGAAAGCTTCACGCTCGAACCAATTGGCCGAATTCCAAATGGGCGTGATGCTGGCGACTTGCGGCAGGTCTTCTGAGGGTGCGAAAACGCGCAGACGCAAACGCCAGTTGTGGGTGAGAGACATCAAATGGCTCACCACGGCATAACGCGGGGCATTGGAAAATCTGGAGTCGGCACCGTCTTTGTAGCCGCTGTAGTCCATGCCGCACAAGTCGAGGAGCTGCTCGAAAGCCAAGTCGGGGTGATCGCGCAAGCTGTGCGCGACTTGCAAATAGTCCTTGGCAGCCACGGTGAGGGTGAGCTCGCCCAGCGCCAAATCGAGGTGTTGAATGCGCTCGCCCAGCGCCGCTTTCAACGCGGTTTGCAAGGTGTCAATGGAAACGGTCAGGGTCATGGCTTCAACGGGCGATCGTGTTTTCGCGGCGGATTTTGTTTTGCAATTGCAAGATGCCGTAAAGCAAGGCCTCGGCTGTGGGTGGACAGCCCGGCACGTAAACATCCACCGGCACGATGCGGTCACAGCCGCGCACCACCGAATAGCTGTAGTGGTAATAGCCGCCGCCGTTGGCACATGAACCCATGGACAGCACCCAACGCGGCTCGGCCATTTGGTCGTAAACCTTGCGCAAAGCGGGGGCCATTTTGTTGCACAAGGTACCGGCCACGATCATCAAATCGGATTGACGTGGGCTGGGGCGAAACAACATGCCAAAGCGGTCGATGTCATAACGCGAAGCGCCGGCATGCATCATCTCGACGGCACAACAGGCCAGACCAAAGGTCATGGGCCACAAAGAACCGGTTTTGGCCCAATTGACCACCGAGTCGTAGGACGTGGTGATGAAGCCTTCTTTGAAAACGCCTTCAAGTGACATGGTTTATTCCCAATCGAGGGCGCCTTTTTTCCATTCGTAGACAAAGCCCACGACCAAAATGCCCAAAAAAATCATCATGGCCACAAAGCCTGTCAAGCCAATTTCTTTGAGCGAGACCGCCCAAGGAAACAGAAACGCGATTTCGAGGTCAAAAAGAATGAACAAAATAGCGACCAGGTAGTAGCGCACGTCAAATTTGATGCGGGCGTCTTCGAAGGCTTCGAAGCCGCATTCATAGGGGGCGTTTTTTTCAGCGTCTGGTTTTTGAGGGCCCAACAAATAACCAATGAGCTGCGGTGCGACACCGACAGCCAAGCCAACCAGGATGAATAAAAGGACGGGCAGGTACTGCTCAAGGCTCATGTGATTCTCGTTTTGATGGTGCCGTCGGCGAGACTCGAACTCGCACAGCTTTCGCCACTACCCCCTCAAGATAGCGTGTCTACCAATTTCACCACGACGGCAGGTCTTGACCCCCTTGGCACGCACTGTCGTCGCACCCCTGAGAGCCGCTCATCTTAACCTTAAATCACGCCCATCCTGCTCTGAAGAATCGATTTTCCAGAGGAGAAATCAATTCCCAGGGATTTGATTGGCAGGGCTTGCAGGTGCCACGGGTGCGGGCACGGCAGGAGGAACTGCATTGCTGGCAGGCGCGGGGGTCGCTGGGCTTGCTGGAACGCTGTTGGCGGTTGGATTGACACCAGGGATGCTGTCACTTACGGGCGGGGGAACAGCACTGGCAGGAACGGCTTCAAGGACGCTGCCTGAAGACTCAGGGCGCAGATTGCCAAAGTAAGCCAAGGCCAGCGTCGTGACGAAGAAGATGGCGGCCAGCACCGAGGTGGTGCGGGACAAAAAGTTGGCACCCCCCGTGGCACCAAACAAACTGCCTGAGGTCCCACTGCCAAAGGCTGCACCCATGTCGGCGCCCTTGCCGTGTTGAACCAGAATGAGACCAATCATGCCCAAAGCTGTCAGGACTTGGACCAACAACAATAAATTCAAAAGCGTGCTCATGGAAACTCCGTGGATGTCAGTGCGAGGCCGCAGCAACAATGGTCAAAAAATCGGTGGCTTGGAGGGAGGCACCCCCAATCAAACCACCATCAATATCGTGTTGCGCCAGCAAGCTGGCCGCGTTGGCAGCATTCATGCTGCCGCCGTACAACAAGGCGATGCGCTCGGGGTGCGCGGTAGCTGCTGCCAACTGAGCGCGCAACAAAGCGTGAACTTCTTGGGCTTGTTCGGGCGTGGCGGTTTGGCCCGTTCCGATGGCCCACACAGGCTCGTAGGCCACCACGATTTCGCTGATGCAGTGCCCATTGGTGTGAATGACCGCCGCCAATTGACGCTTGACCACCGCTTGCGTTTGCCCGGCTTCGCGCTCGGCCAAGGTTTCGCCGACACACACGATGGGCGTGATGCCCGCGGCCAAGGCGCGTTGCGCTTTGGTGGCGACATCGGCATCGGTTTCACCGTGGTATTGGCGACGCTCCGAGTGGCCCACGATGGCAAAGCGCACACCAAAGTCGCGCAGCATGGCAGCCGACACCTCGCCGGTGTAAGCGCCCTGCTCGTGGGCTGACA
>JBIIPF010000177.1:0-4282 GCA_044342755.1 Limnohabitans sp.
TCAACAAGGCTTTGGCGGTTTGACCCGGGCGGTTGGACAAATCGAAAAACTGATTCATGTCACGCTCAGCCGTGGCCAGGTCGTTGCGGGCGGTGATGGTTTGCCGCGCCAACAAACCCAAACGTGCATTGAGCAAGCGAAGTTTCAAGTTTTCACGGGCAAAGAAGCTTTGCTCAGGTGTCAGCAAAACCGATTCGGGGACCTCAATCCGACTGACACGGACCAGCCCTGTGATCTCCTGCCAAATGCGTTGACCCACACCCGATAAATCATTGTTGGCCCACATTTGCGACCAGGTGGGCAGGGGTCGTTGGTCGGTTGACAGCGCCCCTTTGCGGCTGGGGCCAACGGCATTCACCATGGGCAAGGTTTCAACCAAGACCACCAACTCGTCCAATCGAATCAACACGTTGGGCAAATCTGTCAGGCTGGCAGATTGCAAAATGTCGATGTCACGTTGGATGGCTCGCAGCACGGGCGTCAAACGCGGTTGCGGCACTTTGGACAAGCGTTTTTGCGCTGATTGCAATGCGGCCAACATGGGCTGAATGCTGCCGGTCAATTCGGCTTGTTGCTGGGCCAAACCCAGCGCAGACTCGATGTCCACCACCAGGTTTTCATCACGCGAACGTGACAAGCTTTGCATCAAATCTTCCAACTGGCTGCGCTGCAATGCCACTTCACTCAAACGCGCATCCAGCAATGCCACACGGGCTGCCGTTTCTTGGGTGAGCTCTTGGGCATTTTTAGCCAAGCTGTTGGCTTGCATCGAGAGTTGACCAGCATCGGCGCTTTGCCTGGCCAGCATCTCTTGCATGGTGCTGACTTTTTGCCAAAGCTGCCAGGACATCAACACAGCGATGACGGCCAAGACCAGACTGGCATGAGGCATCCATCTGCGCCAGCGGCTGGCAGGCAGGGCGTGTTCAGTCACACCAAAGTTGGAATCATTGTCTGAAGGTGTGGCACGGCTCATTCAAAGGATTCTAATGAGGCGATGATGTCCAGCAAGGTGGGCTTGCACACCCGGATGTGATGAAAACCGATTTGCCGGGTGGCATCGGCAATGCGCTCATGGGTGGCCAAGGCCTTCGCCTTGAACCAATCTTGCGCTGGCAACAGCTGCGCCAAATGGGTGACGGACTGGCTGCTGCTGAACACCCAAATGCTGCCATCCTGCGCCGCCATGTTGGCGCGGGCTTGTTGTGGCGCATCCCACACGGGCAGATTCCTTTGATAGACCGCCACGCTGTCGACTTGAAGGTTGGCGCGATCAAGTTGCTTCATCAACCAATCGCGGCCAATGCCTTCATCGGCCGTTGCAGGCTTGTCACCATCGCTGCCGCGCAACAACAACACAGGGCGACCTGGCAAGAGTTGGGGCGACACCACGCGCCACAAAGCTTCGGTGTCAAATTGGCCAGCCTGCAATGGCGGCGAATCGATCAGCCCCTCAGGCACGCCGACATCCAGCAAAGCTTGTCGGGTGCCTGGACCCGTGGCCCAGCAGCGGGTCAGGCCCCAACCGGCTTGGGGTCGATGGTGTTGAAAAGCGTGCACCACAGCAGCACGGCTGACAAACATGACGGCTTGGTAACCATGCCAAGCAGCCAAAGCTTTGTTGATGCGCATCAAGTCCGCATGGGCTTGCACCTCAATGAGGGGCCAAGCGAGGACCTCAAAACCTGCCCCAGCGATGGCTTTCGACCACAACAAACTTTCAGCAACAGGCCGGGTAATGACAACAGCCTGGGGTTTGGCCACTCAGGCCGCCCCTTGGCTGCGCAGTTGTTGTGCAGCCGCCAAGCCGATCTCTTCAGCGTCTGCCAAGCTGCTGACATCACCTTGGCAGTGGGCACGGATCAAAGGGGCCTTCAGATTTTCAAGATTGCCCCATGCGGCGTGCAAGTCCAGCACCTGACCATGCAAGACCGCATGGGCAGCCAAAGGCATGGAGCAACTGCCCCCCATGGCGCGGCTGACCGCGCGTTCGGCGGCCACGGCCAACCAGGTGGTTTGATCGGCCAGGGGCGCCAAGATGCTTTTCACATCATCGCGGTGGCTGCGAATTTCAATTCCCAAAGCGCCTTGTCCAGCTGCAGGCAACATGTCCGTGGTGGCAAAAATGTGGCGAATGCGATCGGCCAGACCCAAGCGCTTCAAACCTGCAGCGGCCAGCACGATGCCAGCGTATTGGCCATCATCGAGTTTGCGCAAACGGGTGTCCAAATTGCCGCGCAAGGGCTCAATTTGCAGGTCGGGGCGCAAAGCGTGAAGCAACACGGTACGGCGCAAACTCGAGGTGCCCACCACGGCGCCAATGGGCAGGTCTTGCAGCGTGGCGAAGTGCGGCGAGACCCATGCATCGCGCGGGTCTTCGCGGGCCATGACGCAGGCCAAGGCGAAGCCCTCGGGCATGTCCATGGGCACGTCTTTCAAGGAATGCACCGCCAAATCGGCGCGGCCCTCTTCCAAAGCCACTTCGAGTTCTTTGACGAACAAACCTTTGCCACCGACTTTGCTGAGTGAGCGGTCGAGGATTTGATCGCCTTGGGTGGTCATGCCCAAGATATCCACCTCGCAGCCCTGCGATCGCAACAGGTCTTGCATGTGATGGGCTTGCCACAAAGCCAAACGGCTTTCACGGGTAGCGATGGTCAGGTGCACAGGGCTCAAAATAGATGGATGTTGGTCGTCTGATGTCTTCAAATGCTAGCATGAGGCCTCCTATGGTTTCCCCTTGCTGACGCGAAAAATCGGATGACCAAAACCACTTTGCCGCTCGTTGCCAAACGCCCGCTGTCAGGCGCTCTCAGCCAAGCAGAGCGACCGCTGGTGGACGATATACGTTGGTTGGGCCGCATTTTGGGCGACGTGATCCGCGAACAAGAAGGCGATGCGGCATTTGGGTTGGTGGAACAAATTCGCCGCTTGTCGGTGGCGTTTCGCCGGGATGCCGATGCCTTGGCAGGCAAAGCCTTGAAGAAAAAATTAGCCGCTTTGTCCAGCGAGCAAGCGGTGAGCGTGATCCGCGCCTTCACCTACTTCAGCCATTTGGCGAATTTGGCCGAAGACCAGCATCACATTCGCCGCCAGCAACTGCACGAGCGGGCCGGCGACATTCGCAGCGGCAGTCTCGAGCAGGCCTTGGGCAAACTCAAAAACGCGGGTTGGACCGCCAAAGCGATTCGCCAAGCCTTGTCCCATGCGCACATTTCGCCGGTGTTGACGGCGCACCCCACCGAGGTCCAGCGCAAAAGCATTTTGGACGCCGAGCGCGGTATTGCCCACAGCTTGCAAGAACGAGACGCCATCACATCGCGTGCCACCGACGCCACCACCGCCAAAGCCTTGGCGCAAATTGACGCCCAAGTGCGGGCCCGGGTGCTGCAACTGTGGCAAACCCGATTGCTGCGTTTCACCAAACTCACCGTGGCCGATGAAATTGAAAACGCCATGGGCTATTACGAGTCCACGTTTTTGTCTGAAATTCCCAAGCTGTATGCCGACATGGAAGCCGCGCTGGGCGCTCAAGCCATTGCGCCTTTTTTCCGCATGGGCCAATGGATGGGTGGCGACCGCGATGGCAACCCGAATGTGAATGCCGACACCTTGCAATACGCGGTGCAACGGCAAAGCGAAGTGGCGCTGCGCCACTACCTGACCGAGATCCATTGGCTGGGCAGCGAGTTGTCCACGTCTGCCATGCTGGTGGGCGTGCCCAAAGCTTTGCAAGCTTTGGCCGATTCATCGCCCGACAACAATGCGCATCGCCAAGACGAGCCGTATCGCCGCAGCCTGACCTTCATCTACGCCCGCTTGGCCGCCACGCTGCTGCACCTGACGGGGAAAGAAGCGGCACGACACGCCCTGCCGCCGCAGCAACCCTACCCGGATGCCAGCAGTTTCTTGACCGACTTGCACACCTTGGACGAGGCCCTCACGGCCCAACACGCGCAAGCCTTGGCGGCGCCGCGTCTGCGCCCACTCATCCGCGCAGTGCAGGTGTTTGGCTTTCAATTGGCCACCATCGATTTGCGGCAAAGCTCAGACCAACACGAGTTGGTCGTGGCCGAGTTGCTGAAAGTCGCCGGTATCCAAGCGCATTACGCCAAATTGAGCGAGGCAGACAAACAAACACTGCTGCTGCAAACATTGAACGACCCGCGACCTTTGCGTTTGCCGCACCACGACTACAGCGCCCACAGTGTGTCGGAGTTGCGCATTTTTGAAACCGCGCGGCAAGTGCGCCATGACTTTGGGGCCCACGCCATTCGCCACG
>JBIIPF010000010.1:0-16667 GCA_044342755.1 Limnohabitans sp.
ATAGCTGAACTTGATTTCTTCCTCGCCCGAACCAAACAACAACACCTGTTGAATCTTTTCTGGCAGATTTTCAAATGGTGTTTCCAAATCGAAACCATAGTGCTTGGCCAAGCTTTGCAGCATGGCGAAGTAATAGGCGTTGCGTTTGTCCCAGCCTTTGATGGCGCCGCTGGCCAAGCTGATACCAGGAAAGGCGACGATGCGTGCAGGGTCGAAAAAAGTTTGTTCACCCAGCCCTTCACAGTCGGGACAAGCGCCCAGCGGTGAGTTGAAAGAAAACAAACGCGGCTCGAGTTCGCCGATGGCGTAATTGCAATGCGGGCAAGCAAAGCGCGCGTTGAAAGCGTGCTCTGATTGGCGGTCCAAGTCGAGCACCACGGCGCGACCATCGGCCAATCGCAAGGCGGTTTCCACGCTTTCGGCCAAACGTGTGGCCATGTCGGAACGCACCTTGAGCCGGTCCACCACCACATCGATGTCGTGCTTTTCTTTTTTCTCTAGGCTTGGCAAGTCGGCCAATTCAACGACGTTGCCGTCAATGCGAAAACGCACAAAGCCTTGCGCCTGCATCTGGGTGAAAACCTCGGCGAACTCGCCTTTGCGCTCGCGCGCGACTGGCGCCATCACCATGATGCGGGTTTCTGGCGGCATGGCCAAGACCGCATCCACCATTTGCGCCACGCTGGAAGATTGCAAAGGCACGCCGTGGTCGGGGCAATGCGGCGTGCCGGCGCGGGCAAACAACAAGCGCAGGTAATCGTGGATTTCAGTGACCGTGCCAACGGTTGAGCGCGGGTTGTGGCTGGTGGCTTTTTGCTCAATGGCAATGGCCGGCGACAAGCCTTCGATCAAATCAACATCGGGTTTGTCCATGCGCTGCAAAAACTGCCGCGCGTAGGCCGACAAACTTTCCACATAACGGCGTTGACCTTCTGCGTACAGCGTGTCAAACGCCAAACTGGACTTGCCCGACCCCGACAAACCGGTGATGACCACCAGCTGGTTGCGTGGAATGTCAATGTCGATGTTCTTGAGATTGTGGGTACGCGCCCCTCGGATGCTGATCTGGCCGAACGCACCTCGACCTGTGAGGTGATGCGACAGGTAATTGGCGTCTTGGGGTGAGTTCACAGCGTTGGTGGTATCGATGGGCAACCTGCCATCATAGTCAAGCTGGGTTTCCAGCAAGCCCGGTTGGCAAAATGACATCGAATCAGAAGGACGCTGTCAAGCAGCCTTTGTTGACTCAGTGCCCCGGCACATGCTCACCCGCCTTCAAGCGGTACTCGGTGCTGCAATACGGGCACTTGGCATGGCCTTCATGCGAGAGGTCGAGAAACACCTTGGGATGGGTGTTCCACAACTGCATGTCCGCCTTGGGGTTGGGACAAAACACGCCGCCATGGCTGTTGAGGTCTTTGGCCAGCAACTCGATGGTCTTCATGTCAAACCTTGGTCAACCAATGGGCGTACTTGGGGTTGCGGCCGTTGACGATGTCAAAGAAGGCGCTTTGGATTTTTTCGGTGATCGGGCCGCGGCTGCCGATGCCAATTTCGATGCGGTCCAATTCGCGAACAGGTGTCACTTCTGCAGCGGTGCCGGTGAAGAAGGCTTCATCAGCGATATAAATCTCGTCACGCGTGATGCGCTTTTGCACAATGTCAAGACCCAAATCTTTGGCGATGTGAAACACCGTGTTGCGGGTGATGCCATTCAAAGCGCCAGCGGACAAGTCGGGGGTGTAGATCACGCCGCCCTTGACCACGAAGATGTTTTCGCCAGCGCCTTCCGACACAAAGCCTGACGCGTCCAACAACAAAGCTTCGTCGTAGCCATCATCGAGGGCTTCCATGTTGGCCAAGATGGAATTGGTGTAGTTGCTGACCGCCTTGGCTTGGGTCATGGTGATGTTCACATGGTGGCGCGTGTAGCTGGAGGTTTTCACGCGGATGCCGCGCTTCAGGCCTTCTTCGCCCAAATAAGCACCCCATGTCCAGGCGGCCACCATCAGGTGAATTTGGTTGCCTTTGGGCGAGACGCCCAATTTCTGCGAACCAATCCAGGTGAGTGGACGCACATAACCGCTTTTCAATTTGTTTTCGCGCACCACGGTGCACTGGGCTTCGTTCACCTGCTCTTGGGTGAACGGGATTTTCATGCGCAAAATTTTGGCGCTGTTGAACAAGCGCTCGGTGTGCTCTTGCAAACGGAAGATGGCCGTGCCTTGTGCGGTGTCGTAGGCACGCACACCTTCGAACGCGCCGCAGCCGTAGTGCAGGGTGTGGCTGAGGACGTGGATTTTCGCGTCGCGCCAGTCCACCAGCACGCCGTCCATCCAAATTTTGCCGTCACGGTCGTGCATGGGAGGGGGCAGGGCGCTCATGAAAATCCTTTCGGGGAAGCACAAATGGAGACCGGCGATTCTAAGCGCCAGCCACCTTGTCCTCTTCCTCGGCACGCCGACGCAAGACCCATTCGGTCAAGCGGCCTTCTTGAAAGCTGCATTGCACCTGGTCGCCCGCCTCATCGCGCCAGACAAACACCTCGGGTTGTTGGCCTTGGGGCGAGGCCAATCGACCCAAGCTGCCGGCCAAGGACAGCACTTGCAGCAAGCGCAAGCCGTTGTGCAACTGGGCATGGAACATCACGGCGTTGGGCACGGTGCCCATGGGCTGGTCGGCGGCCCGCTGAAGACTCAACAACAAACGGCTGGTGTGCTGCAACAGCCAAAAAACAATGCCGCTGGCCACCAATGAAAACCCCCACCAGCCAAAAGCCCGGAAGGACAAAAACAAGAGGCCCGCCAGGGCGAAGGGTATCCAAAGGTTGCGCCAGTTCATGGTCTCATTTTGGCACCCTCGCCGTCTTGGCGTTGAACTCGCCATTGGCCGCAGCTTGATGGCAGGTGACGCAAAACGAGCCTTTGCTGACCGACGGTTTATTCCAAACGGCGGCTGATACCTTGGGATTGTTCATGTGGATCTTGGTCCACCAAGCGGATTGGGTGATGCGGTGTTGGGGCGGCTCTTCGGCCACCAACGGGAATGAGCTGGCATGGGCTTGCAGCCAGTTGGAAATCTCTTCCTGGGTGTCGATGTTGATCATCACCTGGCTTGTGAAATGCTGGGGCATGGCGTCCATCAGTTTTTTCCACGAGGCGGCGGGCAACATGCCCGGCGGATACGCGAAGTGGCACACATTGCATTGCTGGGTGTAGGGCGTGAAGGCGGGCATGGGCAAACTCACTTGCGCATGCGCCAAGCCCAGCAGCATGCTTGCCGCGCCTATCGCCCATTGTTTGGTGTTGGTCATGAATGCTTCCTTGAAGATGGAAGGTCCATTCTTGAAGCTTGGCCGACGATGTGCCTTGATGCAAAACAAGAAAGCGGCTGAATGCTGATGCCGGACATGGCAGTGGAGAAGGGCTGCTTGACCGGCCTGCAAACGCCTGGAAAAGGGGCGGTTAGTCGAGTTGCCGCAACACCGCCACCGCCTCATCCACGCGCTCGACCGCATGGATGGTCAAGCCTTCGATGGGCTTTTTCGGCATATTGGCTTTGGGAATCAGGGCCACACTGAAGCCGAGTTTGGCGGCTTCTTTCAAGCGCTCTTGACCACGTGGCGCAGGCCGCACTTCTCCGGCCAAGCCCACCTCGCCGAACGCCAAAAAGCCGCGTGGCAGGGGCTTGCCGCGCAAGCTGCTTTGGATGGCCAGCATCACCGCCAAGTCGGCCGCGGGTTCGCTGATGCGCACACCGCCCACGGCGTTCACAAACACATCTTGGTCCATACACGCCACGCCGGCATGGCGGTGCAGCACGGCCAACAACATGGCCAAGCGGTCGCGGTCCAAGCCGACACTTAGACGCCTGGGGCTGGGGCCACCACTGTCAACCAGTGCTTGGATTTCCACCAGCAAAGGCCGTGTGCCTTCCAGCGTGACCATGACACAGCTGCCAGGCACCGGTTCGGAATGTTGGCTCAAGAAAATGGCGCTGGGGTTGCTCACGCCCTTGAGGCCTTTTTCGGTCATGGCGAACACGCCAATTTCATTGACTGCGCCAAAGCGGTTTTTGATGGCCCGCACCAGCCGGTAGCTTGAATGCGTGTCGCCTTCAAAGTACAGCACCGTGTCCACCATGTGCTCCAGCACCCGAGGGCCGGCCAATGCGCCTTCTTTGGTGACATGGCCGACCAAGACCACGGTGGTGCCACTGGACTTGGCCATGCGGGTCAGGTGGGCAGCGCATTCGCGCACTTGCGCCACCGAGCCCGGCGCGCTGGTGAGCTGATCCGAGTACACCGTTTGAATCGAGTCAATCACCGCCACCTGTGGCGACTGCGCTTGCAGCGTGGCGATGATTTTTTCCAGCTGCGTTTCGGCCAGCACATTCACCTGGCTGTGGTCCAGCCCCAACCGCCGCGCCCGCAACGCCACTTGCGCACCCGACTCCTCGCCGGTCACATACAAAGTGTGTTGACCGCTGCGTTGCAAGCCATCCAAGGCTTGCAGCAACAAGGTGGACTTGCCAATGCCCGGGTCACCGCCAATCAAGACCACGCCACCTTCGACCATGCCGCCGCCCAACACGCGGTCCAGCTCGTCTTGGCCCGTGGGGGTGCGTTGCATGTCCTGGGCTTCAATGGCGGAGAGGGCCATGACGGCCGAAGCCGGGGCCAAGCCGGCGCGTTCGCTGTAGCGGTTTTTGCTGGCGCTGCTGTCGCTGACCACCGACTCGACCAAGGTGTTCCAAGCGCCGCAGTGGGGGCATTTGCCCAGCCATTTGGGGCTGGTGCCGCCACAGTCGCTGCAGCTGAAAAGGGTTTTGTCTTTGGCCATGCAAGGATGATACGGCTGGGGCTTGGGCGACAATGTGCGCTGTTCACCTTTGCAAAGCTGTCTTGTCCGATCTCACCCCCTCTTCAGTGGCCCACCCCGAGCGCATGACCGCCGACGAACGCCGTTCGGCCTTCTCCTTGGCCAGCATTTACGCTTTGCGCATGCTCGGCCTGTTCATGGTGATGCCGGTGTTCATGCTCGAAGCCCGCCAGTACGAAGGCGGGGCCGACCTGTCCAGTGTTGGTTTGGCCATGGGCGTGTATGGCTTGGTGCAAGCGGTGTTGCAAATTCCATTTGGCATGGCCGCCGACCGCATCGGTCGCAAGCGCGTCATTTATATCGGTCTGGCCCTGTTGGCGCTGGGCAGCGTGGTCGGTGCGATGGCCACCAGCGTCACCGGCTTGGCCTGGGGCCGCGGCTTGCAAGGCGGCGGCGCGATCTCAGCGGCGGTCACGGCCTTGCTGGCCGACCAAACCCGCGACGAGGTGCGCACCAAAGGCACTGCTCTGGTGGGCGCCAGCATTGGCCTGATGTTCGCGCTCAGCTTGGTCTTGGGGCCCTTGCTGTCGGGCTGGGGCGGCCTGCCCGCCATCTTTGCGGTGACCTTTTGGATGGCCTTGGCCGGGGTGTTGATCGTGCGTTTTTGGACGCCGCCCGAGCCCGCCCTGCCCGACGCCTCTGAATCCAAACACAGTCTGTGGGGCTTGCTGGTGCACCCCGATTTGGTCCGCTTGAACTTTGGTGTGTTCGCCTTGTACGCCGTGCAATTGGCCTCTTGGGTGGCGATTCCTGCCCTGCTGATCCAAGCCGGCGTGCCCCAGGAAGACCATGGTTGGGTGTATTTGCCGGCCGTTTTGCTGTCCTTTGTGGTGATGGGGTTGACGCTGTTTCCCATGGAACGTCGCGGTCAATTGCGCCCCCTGTTTCTCAGCTCGATTGGCTTGGTGATGCTGGTGCAAGCCGCCTGGGGCTGGATGACGCTGGGGCAGCCCCAGCTTGGGTTGTTGGGACTGTTGTTGTTTTTGTTTTTCTGCGGCTTCAATGTGCTGGAGGCCAGCCAACCCAGCTTGGCTTCGCGCTTGGCCCCGCTGGGCTCGCGCGGCGCCGCCTTGGGTGTTTACAACACCTTGCAATCTTTGGGTATTTTTGCCGGCGGCGCTGTTGGTGGCTTGTTGCTCAAGTCGGTCGGCGCATCAGGCGTCTTTGCGGCCAGCACCGGCCTGATGCTGGTTTGGCTGCTGGTGGCCTGGGGCACCCACTACGTGCACAGATCACCAAGCGGTGCGGTCACAGCGCACAGCCGCTGAACCGGTGCTAGCCGCATAATCTGTCCACATCTCCACACCGAACTCAAGAGGAATCTCCATGGCAAGCGTGAACAAAGTGATTTTGTTGGGCAACTGCGGGCGCGACCCCGAGGTGCGCTATTTGCCCAGCGGCCAGGCCGTGGCCAATGTGTCCATCGCCACCAGCACCAAACGCAAAGACAAAAACAGCGGCGACATGGTGGAAGAAACCCAATGGCACCGCATCACCTTCTACGACCGCTTGGCTGAAATCGCCGGTGAGTACGTCAAAAAAGGCCGCCCCATTTACGTGGAAGGCCGCTTGAAATACGGCTCTTACACCGACAAAACCACCGGTCAAGAAAAAGCCACGGTGGACATCATCGCTACCGAGTTGCAACTCCTGGGTGGCCGCGAAGGCATGGGCGGCCCCTCTGAAGACGGCGGCGGCAGCCGCGCCCCCGCCCGCAGCGCCCCAGCAGCAGCGCCTCGCGCCTCGGCGCCTGCCCCTGCCAAGTCGGGGTTTGACGACATGGACGACGATATTCCGTTTTGAGATTGGTCCGTTTGGCTTGGGGCCCATTGCAGCGGTGCGGCCCCAGCTGACAAGTCGGCAACCGACGCAACCAGCCCCGCCCACGCGGGGCTTTTTTGTGCGCTGTCAAGTGCGGTCTGGACTGCGGTAGTGCATGGCTTGCGCCACATGGGGCTGCTCAATCTGAGCGGCTTGGCTCAAGTCGGCGATGGTTTGGGCTACTTTCTTCACCCGGCTGATGGCCCGCCCCGACCAGGCGTGGCGACGCGCGGTTTGCAGTAAATGCTGTTCAGCCTGGGCGTTCATGGGCAGGTCTTGCAGTTGCGCTGGGCTCAGGTCTTGGTTGCGCACCCCTTGTCGGGCCAAAGCACGGTCGTGGGCGGCTTGGCAACGCTGTTGCACCAACACGCTGCTGTCACCGCTGGGCGCTTGCAGCATCAGATCGGGGGGCAAGGCGGCCACCTGCACTTGCATGTCCAATCGGTCCAGCAGTGGACCGCTCAAGCGCGCTTGATAACGCGCGATGTGTTCCGGCGCGCAACGGCAGGCGGGTTGCTGTGCGCCCAAGTAACCACAAGGACAGGGGTTCATGGCCGTCACCAATTGAAATTGCGCCGCCAACTCGGTGTGGTGCCGTCCCCGTGACAGCATGATGCGACCGCTTTCCAGCGGCTCACGCAAGGCCTCCAAGCTGTGTCTTGAAAACTCCAACAGCTCGTCCAAGAACAACACGCCATGGTGCGCCAAGGAAATCGCGCCCGGGCGCGGCGGCACACCACCGCCCACCAAGGCCATGGTGGTGGCGCTGTGGTGCGGCTGGCGAAAAGGCCGCTGGCCCCACTGCTGGGGCTGAAACTGCCCGGCCAAACTGAGCACCGCGGCAGACTCCAAGGCTTGTTGCTGCGTGAGACCCGGCAACAAACCCACCAAACGCTGCGCCAACATGGTCTTGCCGCTGCCCGGTGGCCCCATCATCAACAGGCTGTGGCCGCCTGCGGCGGCGATCTCCAGGGCGCGTTTGGCATTGGCCTGACCGCGCACCTCGCGCAGGTCAGGGGCGCTGAGGGGTGGTTGCGGGTGTGGCCACGCAGGTGGCTGCAAGCGCTGCCAGCCCGCCGACGGCATCTGCACACTGGCCTGGCTGTGGGGCAAGAAAGCCTGCACCACATCGCGCAAATGCGCGGCCCGGTAGACCCGCGACTGCGGCAACAAGGCCGCCTCTTCGGCGCTGCCTGCGGGCAGCACCCAGGTCCAGGCCTCGTCATTGGCAGCCATGCCCAGCGCCATGGCCAAAGCCCCGCGCACCGGGCGCAACTCGCCCGACAAAGACAACTCGCCGGCAAACACATGCTGCTTCAAAGCAACCTCATCCAACTGCCCGCTGGCAGCCAAGATGCCGATGGCGATGGGCAAGTCAAACCGGCCTGAATCTTTGGGCAAGTCGGCGGGGGCCAGGTTGACCACGATGCGCTGG
Organism: Limnohabitans sp.; assembly: GCA_044342755.1. GTDB lineage: Bacteria > Pseudomonadota > Gammaproteobacteria > Burkholderiales > Burkholderiaceae_C > Limnohabitans. Next base: position 8,137 of record JBIIPF010000010.1, read on the forward strand.
TTGGTGGGGAAGTCCAGGCCGCTGTTTTGCAACGCCGAGCGGACCCGTTCGCGGGCTTCGCGCACCTCGGTGTCGGCCAAACCGACCAAGGTGAAGCTGGGCAGGCCATTGGCCATGTGCACCTCGACCGTGACGCGGGGGGCTTTCATGCCCAAAACCGCGCAGCTGTGCACTTGTGCGAACCCCATCTTGGTCTCCCTGTGTTGGTGCGCTCCCCATTTGGGTGCGGCATTCCCGTTTTCAGCGCACCGAAAAAGTGCAAAAAAGCCTGTTGATTGGGATGAAAGGCCTGATGGCCCCGCCAATCCAGCCCAAAGTGTGCTTGGCACAGAGACTGCTAAGAGGTACCTGCACTGCGTGTTTTTGAACGTGCAGCTATCGCTCAACGCGCAGACCCATGACTCAAGGAGAACCCATGAAACTGATCACGGCCATCATCAAACCCTTCAAGCTCGACGAGGTGCGCGAAGCCTTGTCAGCCATCGGGGTCCAAGGCATCACCGTCACCGAAGTCAAAGGCTTTGGTCGACAAAAAGGCCACACCGAGCTCTACCGCGGTGCGGAATACGTGGTGGACTTTCTGCCCAAAGTGAAGATCGAAGCCGCTGTTGCAGCGGGTTTGGTGGACCAGGCGATCGAAGCCATCGAGAACGCTGCCCGCACCGGCAAGATTGGTGACGGCAAGATTTTCGTCAGCAGCCTGGAACAAGTGGTGCGCATTCGCACTGGTGAAACTGGCACAGCGGCCATTTAATTCTTTCGACAAGGACTTGCATCATGAAAAAACTACTTGCCACGCTGGCCCTCGGCTTGGGCCTGGTCTTCGCCTCCGGCGTTGCCATGGCCGAAGACGCGCCCGCCAAACCTGCGGCTGAAGCCGCTGCCATTGCACCTGCGGCACCCGCCGCCGCCGAACCTGCGGCAGCGCAGGCGGCACCCGCCCCAGTGCCCAACAAGGGCGACACCGCTTGGATGACCGTGGCCACCGTGCTGGTCATCCTCATGACCATTCCCGGTTTGGCTTTGTTCTACGGCGGTTTGGTCCGCTCGAAAAACATGCTGTCGGTGCTGATGCAGGTGTTCGTCGTATCGTCGATGATTTATGTGTTGTGGGTCTTGTACGGCTACTCTGTGGCTTTCACATCCAGCAATCCGTTTTTCGGCACCTTTGACAAACTCTTGCTCAAAGGCGTGACAGTTGAATCCTTGGGCGCGACTTTCAGCAAGGGTGTTTACATTCCTGAACTGACTTTCGTGGCTTTCCAAGCCACCTTCGCTGCCATCACTTGCGCCTTGATCGTCGGTGCATTTGCCGAGCGCATGAAGTTCTCTGCCGTGTTGTTGTTCTGCGCACTGTGGTTCACTTTCAGCTACTTGCCTGTGGCCCACATGGTTTGGTATTGGGACGGCCCTGACGCCATCACCGACGCCGCTTCTTTGGAGAAAGTCACTGCCGCCGCTGGCTGGTTGTGGGCCAAAGGTGCGCTCGACTTCGCAGGTGGCACCGTGGTGCACATCAACGCCGCGGTCGCTGGTTTGATTGGTGCCTACATGGTCGGCAAACGCATTGGTTACGGCAAAGAAGCCATGGCCCCTCACAGCCTGACCTTGACCATGGTTGGTGCTGCCTTGTTGTGGGTGGGCTGGTTTGGTTTCAACGCTGGCTCCAACTTGGAAGCCAACGGTTTGACCGCACTGGCCTTCGTCAACACACTGGTGGCCACGGCTGCTGCCACCTTGTCCTGGATTGCCGGTGAAGCGGTCAGCAAAGGCAAAGCGTCCATGTTGGGCGCAGCCTCTGGTGCGGTCGCTGGCTTGGTTGCCATCACGCCGGCTTGCGGTTTTGTCGGCCCCGGCGGCGCGATCGTCATCGGTTTGGTGGCCGGCCTGCTGTGCTTGTGGGGTGTCAATGGCCTCAAACGCATGTTGGGCGCAGATGACAGCTTGGATGTGTTCGGTGTGCACGGCGTCGGCGGTATCGTCGGTGCCTTGTTGACCGGCGTGTTTGCAGCCCCTTCTTTGGGCGGCACCGGCGTCTATGACTATGTCGCCAATGCAGTCAACCCAAGCTACTCGATCGGTGGTCAAGTGTGGATCCAAACCCAAGCGGTGCTCACCACCATCGTCTGGTCGGGTGTGGTCTCTGTGATTGCCTTCAAACTGGTCGACATCGTTTTGGGTCTGCGCGTCTCTGAAGAAGAAGAGCGCGAAGGTTTGGACATCAGCTCACACGGCGAAACTGCCTACGGTCGTTGAAACAACCATTCCTAGATCACAACTGACAACGCTCACAACCACCTGGTGCCAACCAGGTGGTTTTTTTTCGCCTGCCTTCGCAGGCGAACTGGCATTGGTTTGTCAGGTCAGCGACAACAACCAACGAAGGCGTTTGGTGGGCTCAGAGGTTGGGCGCGAGCAAGCGTTGCAAGTCTTTCTCGGCCACGCCTTGGCGCTTGGCCAAGTCGTGCACCTGATCATCGCCAATGCGGCCGACGTTGAAATACCTGGCTTCGGGGTGCGCCAAATAAAAACCACTGACGCTGGCCGCGGGCGTCATGGCCATGCTCTCGGTGAGCGTCATGCCAATGTCTTGGCACTGCAGCAACGCAAACATCTGTTGTTTCACGCTGTGATCGGGGCAGGCAGGGTAGCCCGGTGCGGGGCGAATGCCTTGGTACTGCTCTTTGATCAGTTCTTCGTTGCTCAAGGTTTCAGCAGCAGCGTAGCCCCACAGGTCGCGGCGCACACGCGCATGCATGCATTCGGCAAAGGCTTCGGCCAAGCGGTCGGCCAAGGCCTTGAGCATGATGGCGCTGTAGTCGTCATGGTCATCAAGGAAGTATTTTTCTTTGGCGTCCACGCCCACACCAGCCGTGACGGCGAACAAGCCGACATGGTCTGCACCTTGATTGAGGGGCGCGACAAAGTCTGAGAGACAGCGGTTGGGGTTGTGCACGCCATCGCGCAAAGGCTTTTCAGTTTGCTGGCGCAAGCCATGCCAAGTGAGGGCGCGTTGCGTGCGGGTTTCATCGGTCCACAGCACGATGTCGTCGCCGACACTGTTGGCCGGGTACAAACCCACCACCGCATGGGCTTGCAACCAGCGTCCTTCGATGAGTCGCTTCAACATGCGCTTGCCATCGCTGAAGACACGTTGCGCTTCGGTGCCCACCACCTCGTCTTTCAAAATGGCTGGAAAGGGGCCAGCCAAGTCCCAGGTTTGGAAGAACGGGCCCCAATCAATGAAAGCTTCCAGTTCAGCCAGGTCGAAGTTTTTGAACACGCGCTTGCCAATGAATTTCGGCGCGGTGGGTTGGTAGGCTGCCCAGTCAATCTGTGGGGCATTCGCACGGGCTTTGGCCAGTGGCAACAGCGGTGTTTGTTTTTTGTTGGCGTGTTGCTCGCGCACTTTGGCGTAATCGGTGTTCAAGTCGTCGATGAATTGTGCAGCTTGGTCGCTCAGCAAACCTTGCGCCACACCCACACTGCGCGAGGCATCTGGCACGTACACCACCGGGCCTTCGTAATGCGGCGCGATTTTCACGGCGGTGTGCACGCGGCTGCAGGTGGCGCCACCAATCAGCAAGGGGATTTTGCGCAAGCGGAAGTGGTCGTCCTTTTGCATCTCAGACGCCACGTACTGCATTTCTTCCAAGCTGGGCGTGATCAAGCCTGACAACCCAATGATGTCAGCACCCTCCACCTTGGCGCGCGCCAAAATTTCATGGCAAGGCACCATGACGCCCATGTTGACCACGTCAAAGTTGTTGCACTGAAGCACGACGGTGACAATGTTTTTGCCAATATCGTGCACATCGCCTTTGACCGTGGCAATCACGATCTTGCCCTTGGTTTTCACATCTTCGCCTGCTGCTTCTTGCAAGCGTTTTTCTTCTTCGATGTAGGGAATCAGGTGCGCCACAGCTTGCTTCATGACGCGTGCGCTTTTCACCACCTGCGGCAAGAACATCTTGCCTTGGCCGAACAAATCGCCAACCACATTCATGCCGTCCATCAACGGGCCTTCAATCACATGCAGCGGTCGGCCGCCTTTGGACAGCACTTCTTGGTAAGCGGCTTCGGTGTCTTCGTCGATGAAGTCGGTGATGCCGTGCACCAGCGCGTGGCTGAGTTTGTGCGACACGCTCACGGGCGCTTCAGCGGTGCCGCGCCAAGCGAGTTTGGCGCTGTCATCTTTGGCCGCGCCTTTGGCACTCTCGGCCACTTCAATCAAGCGTTCGCCAGGCGTCAGGTGCTCTTCGCCGTCTTTGTAATGGGGTGTTCGGTTCAGCACCACATCTTCAACACGTTCGCGCAGCGTGGCTTCGAGGTCGTCGTAGACGCCCACCATGCCGGCGTTGACGATGCCCATGTCCATGCCGGCTTGAATCGCGTGGTACAGAAACACGGTGTGAATGGCTTCGCGCACCGGATCGTTGCCACGGAATGAAAAACTCACATTCGACACGCCGCCACTGACTTTCGCGCCCGGCAAGTTTTGCTTGATCCAACGGGTGGCGTTGATGAAGTCCACCGCGTAGTTGTCGTGCTCTTCAATGCCGGTGGCAATGGCAAAAATATTCGGGTCGAAGATGATGTCCTCGGGTGGGAAGCCCACTTCATCAACCAGCACGCGGTAAGCGCGTTCGCAAATCTCCACCTTGCGTTGGAAGGTGTCGGCTTGGCCTTTTTCATCAAAGGCCATCACCACTGCCGCCGCGCCATAGCGCCGAATCAGCTTGGCTTGACGTTTGAATTCGTCCAAGCCCTCTTTCATGCTGATGGAATTCACAATGCCCTTGCCTTGGATGCAACGCAAACCCGCTTCGATCACACTCCACTTGGAGCTGTCGATCATGATGGGTACGCGCGCGATGTCGGGCTCAGACGCAATCAGATTCAAGAAACGCACCATGGCGGCAAGGCTATCGAGCATGGCCTCGTCCATGTTGATGTCGATGATTTGCGCGCCGTTTTCCACTTGTTGCCGTGCTACTGCCAGCGCTTGCTCGTACTCGCCGTTCAAGATCATGCGGGCAAAGGCCTTGGAGCCGGTGACATTGGTGCGCTCGCCAATGTTCACGAACGTGGCTTGCACTGCCGTGCCGACGTCGTCGCTGAGGGTGGCGCCAATCAACACAGGCTCAAGACCTGAAAGCTTCATGGCGGGAACGGGATGTGGGGTATTCATGGGCTCACCTGAGGGATGCAAAGCAGGTGAGCGTCGTTGCGAAGAAATGCCCCCAAGCCTGGCTTCGTGAGAAGCTGCAACGCTCCTTGGGGTGGCGGGATTTTAGCGGGAAGATGAATGCAGCGATGACCAGGCTGTGTCCATCACCAAACCGACACAGGCTTACAGTAATATGCTTGGACCCCTCCTCCAAGTCATTTCCTCAGAAAGTGTCTGTCGGACACTCACCCCCATGACCACTTCACAGACTGACGCCGCCTTGGACATCGTGATTTTTGGCGGCGCGGGTGACTTGTCATTTCGCAAGTTATTGCCTGCCCTGTACATGGCGCATGCCCACGATAAATTAAGTGCCAACACACGCATCTTGGCGGTTGGCCGTCAGGATTGGGACACTGCGGCGTATTTGAAATTCATCGATGACAAGTCCCCCGCCTTCATCGAAACCAGCAGTTTTGACCAACCCACTTGGCAAGCCTTTTTGAAACGCTTGGTCTATGTGAGCGTGGACGTCTCCTCGGCACCTGCCTACCAAGCCTTGAAGAACGTATGCCATACGCCGCGTCTGCGCGTGTTTTATTTGGCCACGGCACCGAGTTTGTTCAGCCACATTTGTGCGCATTTGCACAGCGCGGGTTTGGTCGATGCGCAGTCACGGGTGGTGCTTGAAAAACCCTTGGGCACCGACTTGGCCTCGGCGCGCGCCATCAACCACGAAGTGGCCCAGTACTTTGCCGAGCAGCAGATTTACCGCATTGACCATTACTTGGGCAAAGAGACGGTGCAAAACCTGATGGTGCTGCGCTTTGGCAATGCCATCTTCGAACCGCTGTGGCGCGCCCCTTACATCAAGAGCGTGCAAATCACCGTGGCTGAAACGGTGGGCGTGGGCAGCCGCGCTGGTTTTTACGATGGTGCAGGCGCGATGCGCGACATGGTGCAAAACCATTTGCTGCAATTGCTGTGCATCGTTGCCATGGAGCAGCCCATCTCTCTCGATGCGGATGATGTGCGGGACGAAAAACTCAAGGTATTGCGCTCGCTGCGGCGCATGGGTTTGGCCGACATCAAACGCGACACGGTGCGCGGCCAGTACACCGCAGGCTCTTCTGAAGGCCAAGCGGTGAAGGGCTATTTGGAAGAAGAGAATGTGCCCGCCGACAGCCGCACCGAAACCTTTGTGGCGCTGCGTTTGCACATCAACAATGCACGATGGGCGCAAGTGCCGTTCTTTTTGCGCACCGGCAAACGCCTGCAAAACCGCCAATCAGAAATCATCATCGAGTTTGCCGATCAACCGTTCTCGGTGTTTGGCAAAAGCGAAATGAGCGAGCCCAACCGGCTGATCATTTCGTTGCAACCCGAAGAATCGATTGAGTTGGCGATGATGGTGAAAGAGCCCGGCACGGGCATGAAGATGCACCCGGTGCATTTGGGCCTGGACCTGCAACAGTCGTCTGAAAAACGCCGCGCCGAAGCCTATGAACGTTTGCTGATGGATGTCATCAAAGGCCGCTTGACGCACTTCATGCGCCGCGATGAGTTGGAAGCGGCCTGGAACTGGGTGGATCCGATCTTGGCTGGCTGGGCCGAGTTGGATGACAAACCACGCCCCTATTCGGCAGGCAGCTGGGGACCGGCTGCATCTTCTGCGCTGATGGCGCGTGATGAACTGTCTTGGTTTGAGGAAAGCTGATGAAGACGCGGGTGCACACCGAAGAACGAAGCGCCGCCGAACTGCCGACTGCATTGGCGCATGACATTGCCACGCGTTTGCAAGCAGCTATCCAAGACCGAGGTCGAGCGCTGTTGGTGGTGTCAGGCGGCAAGTCGCCCGTCGCCTTGTTTGAAGCCTTGCGTGTGCTGCCCATCGCTTGGCATCAAGTCACCATCACCTTGGCCGATGAACGCTGCGTGCCCAACACCCACGCCGACAGCAACGCCTTGTTGGTGCGCACCCATTTGCTGCAAGACCTGGCAAGCACTGCGCGCTTGGTGCCAATGATTGCAGACGCCATGCCTTTGCGCTCACCTGCCCAGATGGCTGCGCAAGCCACGACCAGCTTGCGCGGCTTGGGTGATGCCGATGTCTTGGTGTTGGGCATGGGCACCGATGGCCACACCGCATCCTTGTTTCCTGATGCGCCGAATTTGCCCTTGGCGATGGACCTGATGCAAGCACCTGCGTGTGTGGCCATTGAATTGAAAGACCCCCCTGCCAATGCGCCCTACGCTCGCATCACGCAAAACCTCAGCATGCTGCTGCGTGCGCGGCACATCGTCTTGCCCATCAGCGGCGAGGACAAACTGGCTGTGTTGGCGCATGCCCAAGCCGCGCCAAGCTTGGCACTGCCCATCTCCAAAATCTTGTACCAAGACCGCACCTCGGTGACGATCTGGTTGGCCACTTGAAAGCATGACCATGTTGAACACCACACTGGCCACCGTCACCGAACGGATCGAACAACGCAGTGCTGCCACACGCACGGCGTACTTGGCGCACTTGTCGCAGGCCCACAAACCAGGCCCTTACCGCGAAGGCTTGGGCTGCGCCAATGCCGCCCATGCCTATGCGGCCATGCCGGCCAACGACAAACTGGTGTTGCGTCAAGAGCGTCAACCCAACTTGGGCATCGTGACCGCCTACAACGACATGTTGTCGGCGCACCAGCCTTATGAGCATTACCCCGAAGCCATTCGCAACATCGCCCGCGCCAGTGGTGCCACCGCGCAAGTCGCATCGGGTGTGCCCGCCATGTGCGACGGTGTCACGCAAGGTGAAGACGGCATGGGCTTGTCCTTGTTCTCGCGCGATGTGATTGCCATGGCCACCGCCGTGGGTTTGTCGCACAACGTTTATGACGCCGTGGTCTTGCTGGGCATTTGCGACAAGATCGTGCCGGGCTTGTTCATGGGTGCTTTGCAATTTGGTCATCTGCCTGCCTTGTTTTTGCCCGCCGGTCCCATGACGAGTGGCTTGTCGAATGACGACAAATCCAAGGTGCGCCAACAATACGCACAGGGCTTGGTGGACCGCGCCACACTGCTCGAAGCCGAGCAAGCGGCCTACCACGGTGCGGGCACTTGCACGTTTTATGGCACCGCCAATTCAAATCAAATGCTGATGGAAATCATGGGTTTGCAACTGCCCGGGTCTTCCTTTGTGAACCCGAACACGCCTCTGCGTGAGGCCTTGAACCATGCAGGTGTGCAGCGTGCCATCGCCTTGAGCCAACAAGGCGTCGGCCTGGGTCATCAAATCGATGCCAAAGCCGTGGTCAATGGCATCGTCGGTTTGCTCGCTACTGGCGGCTCCACCAACCACACCTTGCACTTGGTG
>JBIIPF010000178.1:0-4253 GCA_044342755.1 Limnohabitans sp.
GCAGGTCATCGGTGTGGCCGGGCAGGCGGAAAAACGCGTACATACCGCCGTCCGGCGTGGCCAATTCGAGGCCCTGCAGCTGCTGCAACTCGGCCACCAAGGTGTCGCGGCAGGCCTTGAGGTGCGCCACCACCCGCGGCGTCACCTCATCAGCGCGTTGCAAAGCCACCACCCCAGCCCGTTGCACAAAGCTGCTGGCACAGGAGGTATTGAACTCGATCAGTTTGCCCATGTGCGCGGTCATGGCCTCGGGCATGACCAGCCAACCCAAGCGCCAGCCGGTCATGAGGAAGCTTTTGGAAAAGCTGTGGGCCACCACCAGGCGGTCATCGGGCGTGCAGATGTCCAAAAAACTGGGTGCGCAGCCGTTGCTGGTGGGCAGGTAGTACAGGTTTTCGTACACCTCGTCGGCCAAAATCCAGGTGCCGGTTTGGCGGCAATGCGCCAACAAAGTGAGTTGTTCCTCACGGCTCAAGGTCCAACCGGTGGGGTTGTTGGGTGAGTTGAGGACCAAAAGTTTGGTGGCGGGGGTGATTTGGCTGAGCAAGTCTTGCAGGGGCAAGGTCCAGCGTCCGGCCTCGGCTTGCAGGGCCACGGTTGTCAATTGCGCGCCCAAGATGAGCGGCTGCGCGGTCAGGTTGGGCCACACGGGCGTGACCACCACCACCTGATCGCCGGGGTTGACCAGTGCTTGCATGGCGAGCATGAGGGCATTCACACCGCCCGAGGTGACAGCGATGCGCTCGGGCGTGACCGCGCCGTGGCGCTGCGTCATGGTCTGGGCCATCGCGTCCCGAAGTTCGGGCAGCCCCAGGTTGTGGGCGTAAAAAGTTTCGCCTTGCTGCAAAGAATCAATGGCCGCTTGCCGAATGAAATCGGGCGTCACCTCGTCGCTTTCGCCAAACCAAAACGCCAGCACGTCGCTACGGCCCAGCCCCGCGTTGGCGACTTCACGAATCTTGGAGGCTTGCAGTTGGGTGATGGCTTGGCGCATGGTGCTTGAGGGCGTGTTCAATTGATGTTCAATCCGTCACGGTAAGGGCTGTGACGGTTTGCGCCAACGGCCAGCGCGGCAACACATCAAAGGCATAGTTCTTTTCAGCGGTTTGAACGCCCGCGCCCAATCGCATGGCGGCGGCCATGGCAATCATGGCGCCGTTGTCGGTGCACAGCTCGGGCTCGGGGTAATGCACCCGTGCGCCCAGCTTTTGGCAAGCCAGTTGCAACTGCGCGCGCAGGCTTTGGTTGGCCCCCACGCCACCGGCCACCACCAAGCGTTTCAGGCCGGTTTGCTGCAAAGCTTTCAGGGCTTTTTTCACCAACACCTCGACGATAGCGGCTTGGGTGGAAGCCGCCAAATCGGCTTTGTGAGTGGGCAAATCGTCGCCCAGCTTTTGGCACTGGGTCAGCACCGCGGTTTTCAAACCCGCAAAAGAAAAATCCAAATTGGCTTGGTGCAACAAAGGGCGCGGCAAGGTGAAGGCATCGGCGCGGCCAGTGGCGGCGAGCTTGGCCAAGGCGGGTCCACCGGGGTAACCCAATCCGAGCAATTTGGCAGATTTGTCAAAAGCTTCACCTGCGGCGTCGTCGATGGTTTCGCCCAAGAGTTCGTAATGGCCCACGCCTTGCACCCGCATGAGTTGGGTGTGGCCGCCGGAGACCAGCAAGGCCACGAATGGAAAAGTCGGCGGGTCGGCGCTCAAAAACGGCGACAGCAAATGGCCTTCCAAATGGTGGATGCCCATGACCGGCTTGCCCAAGCTGGCGGCCAAGGCGCAGGCCGTGCCGGCTCCCACCAACAAAGCGCCAGCCAATCCCGGGCCGCGTGTGAAAGCCACCACGTCAATCGCGCTCAAGGGCTGTTCGGCTTGCGCCATCACTTGCCGGATGAGCGGCAGCACGCGGCGCACATGGTCGCGGCTGGCCAACTCGGGCACCACGCCGCCATAGGCTTCATGCATGGCGGCTTGGGTGTAAAGCGCTTGGGCGACCAGTTGCGGCACGGCTTGGCCGGCCTCGGCGCGAACCAAGGCCACGCCTGTCTCATCACATGAAGATTCAATGCCCAGCAACCACATGCGGATGAGTTTAGCGGGCCGTCATTTTGGGTTTTCGGTTTGCCTTGATGACACGCCTGCTTGTCAACCACGGTTCTGCTGCTGGCCTTTGAAGACGCTCGAGCTTGCCAACCACGGTGGGCTCGGCCGACGCTCACCGCCGCAAGCGGCAACGTTTGCGCGGTCCAATGAAAGACACGTCTGCTTGCCCGCCGCGCTGGGCGCAAACGCCGCTCACCGCCGCAAGCGGCAACGTTCGCTACACGTTTGACCCAGCACGTCCGTCAAGCTGCAGAGGCTTATTGGACTTGCGACGAACGGCCTTGGTATTTCGTCATCGTGATACAAGTTTTCGTCAAAACGCTGAATTTTTGTATCATAAAAACGCCTGAAAGCACTGTTCCTGCTGAAACCTATGCCAAAAGCAGGGTGTTTCAGGGCCTTCGAAAACAGGGCTCATCAGACGCCATTTGGGGGCAAACAGGTCATCCGAACTAAGTAAATCTAAGTGAAGCCGCACGGCTTGGGGACCATTTTTTGAGCGAAAGACCAGAAAAATGCGTCCCCATGGCGGGTGGCTAGAGCGTGACTTCATTGGAATCTGACGCCAATTTCCGAAAAATGCGTCCCCATGGCGGGCGGCTAGAGCGCGACTTCAAGAGCAGACGAGCGATACAAATGATGGACGTGAATCCCCAAATAACTGAAAGTCATCAAGCATGTTTGACAATCAGGCCATGGGCATCAGTCACTTCATCAGAGAAATCGGCCGCGGCAAGCAAGGCGCGCGGGATTTGTCACGCGAGCAAGCGCACGAACTGATGGGCTTGGTGCTGGACGGCGCGGTCACTGATCTGGAACTGGGCGCGTTTTGCGTGGCCATGCGCATCAAAGGCGAAACGCCCGAGGAAATGGCCGGCTTTTTGGACGCCACCCACGAACGCCTGACCCGCCTTCCCAACACGAGCAACAAACCCGTGATCGTGCTGCCCAGCTACAACGGCTCGCGCCGCCTGCCCCTGCTCACGCCCTTGCTGGCCCTGTTGCTCGCCCGAGAAGGCTGGCCGGTGCTGGTGCACGGCGGCAACACCGAAGACCAACGCGTGGCCACCGTTGACGTGATGCTGGCTCTGGGCGTGCCCGTGCTCCAGCAAGTCAAAGAAGTGGCCGCGGGTCAAGCCGTGTTTGCCCCCACCGCCCTGCTGTGTCCGGGTTTGTGGCGTTTGTTGGAAGTGCGCCGTAGCGTGGGCTTGCGCAACCCGGGCCACAGCATGGTCAAGCTGATGAACCCCGTCGATGGCCTGAGTCTTCGGGTGGCCAGCTATACGCATCCCGAATATGACGCTTCCATGCGCGACACGCTGCAACTGCTGCAAGCCAACGCCCTGCTGTTGCGCGGCACTGAAGGTGAACCCGTGACCGATTTCCGCCGCGCACCCCACATGTTGGCCATGCTCAACGGCGTGATTCAAGACAACGCAGAACCCGCCTCCAACGTGATTGAACTCATGAACCTGCCAAACCATTTGAACGCCGCCGACACCGCCCAGCTGATTCAAAGCATGCTGACAGGCGTCACCGCCATTCCTCTTCCCCTGCAACTGCAAGTGGCCAAACTCTCGGCCCTGGCCCAACGCATCCACGCCCCATGAAACAAGTCCCTCCCATCGTCACCTTGGTCGGCGCCGGTCCTGGCGACCCTGAATTGCTGACGCTCAAAGCGGTGAAAGCCTTGCAAATCGCCAGCGTCGTGCTGGTCGACGACTTGGTGCACCCCGATGTGCTGGCCCACGCACCTGCCTCGGCCCGCATCATCCATGTGGGCAAACGCGGTGGTTGTCAATCCACCCCGCAAGCCTTCATTGAAAAACTGATGGTGCAAGAGGCCTTGGCTGGCGAGAACGTGGTGCGCTTGAAGGGCGGCGATCCGCTGATTTTTGGCCGCAGCGGCGAAGAGCAAGCCCATTTGCAAGCGCATGGCATTGAGGTGCGGGTGGTCAATGGCATCACGGCAGGCTTGGCCGCCGCCCACGACTTGGGCACGGCCTTGACGCACCGCGCCCATGCCCACGGCGTGGTGATGATCACAGGGCACGCCAGCGGCGCGGGGCCCCTGCCCGCGGTCGATTGGCCGCAATTGGCCCAAACCGCGCACGACTGCAAGCTGACCCTGGTGGTCTACATGGGCGTGCAAAG
>JBIIPF010000179.1:0-4244 GCA_044342755.1 Limnohabitans sp.
GGTACCTCGCCACTCAGGCTTTCCAAGAAGCTGACGATGTGGGCCACATCGTCGGCACTGAGCTGTTTGCCGAGTTGCAGCTGCGCCATGACGCGCACGGCTTGGGGCAAACTGGCGACCGAGCCATCGTGAAAATAGGGCGGTGTGACCGCCACATTGCGCAACTGAGGCACCTTGAAGATGAAAGCATCGGCCTCGTTTTTGGTGTCGTGGAAACGGCCTTTGTCGTAGCCTTTGAAGGCTTCTTTTTCCGTGCTGCCTGTCGCCAACCAATAGTCTTGGGTGATGCCAAACTTTTGGTACATCTGACCACCCACGGACACGCCGCTGTGACAACCGGCACAACCGGTGTCGATGAATTTGTTCAAGCCCAGCTTGGCTTGGGTTGACAAGGCTTGGGTGTCGCCCTTCAAAAAGCGGTCAAACGGTGAAGGCGTCAACAAAGTGCGCTCGTAAGCGCCAATAGCCTTGCCCCAGTTGTCGGCGCTCAAGGGTTTGGCGTCGCCGGCAAACGCTTTTTCAAACCAGCTTTGGTAGCCCAGCACTTGCAACTTTTTTTCCACCTGCTCGTAACTGGTGTTGCCATACGCCAAAGGACTGAGCAAGGCCTTCACCGCTTGTTCTTCCACAGTGGCTCGGTTGCCCCCGAAATGCTGGGAGATCAACAAGGAGGTGTTGAACACGGTGGACGCATTGCGCGGCAGCACCTTGCCATTCACACCCACTGACAGCGCCAAAGCATCGGCACCATAAAAAGCCGGGTTGTGACAAGTGGCACAACCCAGTCGCCCATCGTTGGACACGCGGGTTTCAAAAAACAAGGCCTTGCCAAGCGCCACACGTTGCGGTGTGCTGTCGGCCAATGCCGAAGAAGCCGGCAGCGGTTGGAACAAGGATTTGGCCTTGTCCAACAGCGCTTGATCCCCATCGGCCGCCCCCAAGGGCCAGGCCAGGGCCAACAGGCCTGCGGCGGTGGCCGTTTGCAAAGAACGGCGAATGAAAGGCGTCAACAGTTTCATGGTTTCTTTCAGAAAAGGCCCACGATGTTGCCGTGGTCGTCCACATCAATCGCATGGGCAGAAGGCACCTTGGGCAAGCCTGGCATGGTCATCACATCACCACACACCACGACGATGAACTCGGCACCCGCTGCAAGCCGGACCTCGCGGATGTTCAAGGTATGGCCTTCGGGCGCCCCCAACAGCTTGGGGTCGGTGGAGAAGGAATACTGGGTTTTGGCAATGCACACCGGGTAGTGGCCATAGCCCTGCTCTTGCAGCTTGTCAATTTGGCCGCGAATTTTGGCGTCCGCAGAGATGTCCTTGGCGCCGTAAATGTGGCGGGCGATGGTTTGAACTTTGTCCCACAAGCTGTCTTTGTCTTGGTAAACAAACTTGAATTCATGGGGTTGGGCGCACAACTTCACCACCGCGTGGGCCAGCTCTTCAGCACCTGCGCCACCATGGGCCCAGTGCTTGGCCACCACCACTTGCGCGCCATAGGCGGCACAGGTTTTTTCCAACAAAGCCACTTCAGCCGCGGTGTCTTCGGTGCGGTGGTTGATGGCCACCACACAGGGCAATCCGTAATGGACACGGATGTTTTTCAGATGCCGTTCCAAATTGACCATGCCTTTTTCCAGGGCTTGCAAGTTCTCCGTGCCCAACTCTTTGACAGGCACGCCACCGTGGTATTTCAAGGCCCGTACGGTGGCCACCAAGACCACGGCAGATGGCGTCAAGCCTGCTTTGCGGCACTTGATGTCGATGAATTTTTCAGCGCCCAAATCGGCACCGAAACCGGCCTCGGTGACCACGTAATCGGCCAATTTCATGGCCGTTTGGGTGGCGATGACCGAGTTGCAACCGTGGGCGATGTTGGCAAACGGACCGCCGTGAATGAAGGCGAGGTTGTTTTCCAAGGTTTGCGCGATGTTGGGCGCCATGGCGTCTTTCAACAACGCGGTCATGGCCCCATGGGCTTGCAAATCGGCAGCCAAGACAGGTGCACCCTCGGTGTTGTAAGCCACCACGATGCGACCCAAGCGTTGTTTCAAATCAGCCAAGCTGGTGGCCAAACAGAAAATCGCCATCACCTCTGAGGCCACCACAATGTCAAAACCGTCCTCGCGTGGCACGCTGTTGGCGGTGCCGCCCAGCCCCACCACCAATTGGCGCAGGGCGCGGTCGTTCATGTCGATGACCCGTTTCCAAACAATGCGTCGGGTGTCGATCTTCAAGGTGTTGCCATGGTGGATGTGGTTGTCCAACATGGCCGACAACAGGTTATGGGCCAGCGCAATGGCACCGAAGTCGCCGGTGAAATGAAGGTTGATGTCCTCCATGGGCACCACCTGAGCCATGCCGCCGCCGGTGGCCCCACCCTTCATGCCAAACACCGGGCCCAAAGAGGGCTCACGCAAACAAATGAGACTTTTTTTGCCGATCTTGCACAGGGCGTCGCCCAGGCCCACGGTGGTGGTGGTCTTGCCCTCGCCAGCCGGGGTGGGCGAAATGGCCGTGACCAAAATCAACTTGCTGTCTTTTTTCGCGGGCAAAGACGCAATGTGCTTCAAGGACAGTTTGGCCTTGTGGTGTCCATAGGCATAAAGGTGGTCATCTGCAATGCCCAGGTTCTTCTGAACCAAATCGGGAATGCGTTCAAGGGATGCGGCCTGGGCGATGTCGATGTCACTGCGCATGATGATCCTAAAAAAATTGATGGCCTTGAGAGTTTACGACAGGCACATCGGTCCTGCAGGTCGTAATATTGGGCTCAATCAAGCAGGAGATGGGTATGAAATGGATCGCGACTTTGGTGATGTGCTGGGCAGCGGGTGCGGCTTGGGCCCAGTCCAATCTGGGGGTTGAATTTCGCTGGCAAATCGCCCACCACTGCAATACGAATTCACCCGTGATCAAGGTGAAGAACATTCCAGCGGGCACCACGACCTTGGAGGTTGTGATGACGGATCTGGACAGCAACAATCCTGTGCACGGCGGAGGCGGTGGCATGGTCACACTTGAAGCCGGTTTCCCCTCGGAATACGCGATTCCCGCTGGCGCCTTGGACAACTACGTGGGCCCATGCCCAGACAATTTCACGACCTTGGGTCATGAGTATGAAATCAAAGTCACCGCTTTGAACGCGAACAAACAAGCCCTGTCTAAAGGGGCACACAAGGCCCCGTTTTCAGGGAAATTTGTCATCCTTCAAGGGGTGATTGGCAGCCCTTGATCAGGGGGCATGGTTGGAAAGAAGCTGACCGTTTGAAGCTCAGTGGTACAAATCTTTGGTCATGTCCTGCACCAAATCTTGGAAAAGGAAATTGAACTCATCGGCACTGAGGTGCGGACCATCGCTGATGGGTTCATCCTGCTTGAAGATCAAAGGCCTGGACAGTTGCTGTGCTACAGGCCATTTTTGTTGTATGGCAAATTTCATACACGCTCGGAATGAAACCAAACAAGCTTGAATCGCAGAGGTCTTGAGCCCTTTCATTTCAAGGTGGTAAATGAATTTTTGTACATGTGCAGGCGTGATGTCAGCCATGTTCATCGCGCCAAAAAAAACCATGGCATGCAGGCTCAAGTGGTCAAGCCGTTGGTTCAATTGGGCTGACGACAAAACTGAAGCTTGACAAGCCACGTAGCGCAAGGCGAGTTCATTGAAAGAGTGGCTTGGAGCGTTCAAGTGGCCCATCAATTCCCCTTTTCTATCAAACAACAATCATTTCACGCAGGCGTTCAATCCGCTGCATGATGATGGCCACATCTTGCTTTGCCACCCCAGCAGAATTCAAAATATCTTTCAACACATCAGCCACTTCATCAAAATGAATGCCGTGGATGTGGAATTTGGCATGGGCGGTGTACATGTCTCTTCCGGTGTAAACCTCTGCCGGCTTCCCCATCACATAGGCAATGTACTTGACAGTATGTTCAGCCAAATGCGCCATGTCAATGCCTTGAAAGTAAGCGGCAAGGTGAGGACGTCGCATGATTTCTTGGTGAAAGCCACGCACCAACTTGGCAACAGTGGGAACACCGCCGTACTTGTCAAACAAGGTGATGGTGTCTTCGACATTGTCGGCAGGGGCTTGTTCAGCTGGTTTTACAGATACCGAAGAATTCTGTTTTTTTCCAAAAGCAGATCCTTTGGATTCATAAAATTCTTTACCGCCACATTTGCTACAGCGGGAGGGTTTGGCATCTTCTGACTGAACACCGCATTTCATACAAATC
>JBIIPF010000180.1:0-4239 GCA_044342755.1 Limnohabitans sp.
GCCAGAACAGCCAGACAAAGAACACTTGCTCAGAATCATGGATGCCGTGCCCTGCGGCCTTTACGACTATTACTTGGATGCGCAAGGCGTCAGCCATTTCCCGTATTTCAATCAACAATTTCTGGATCTCTTGGAAATCACAAGCGAGGAACTTGCGCAAGATGGCGCCATCGTGTGGTCCTTGTTTCACCCTGATGACCGGGACATGGTGGCCCAAGCGGATATTGCGGCCAACAGTTCGGGCAACTTGTTCTTCGTGGAAACCCGCATCATCACCCCACGCGGTCATGTGAAGTGGATTCAAATTTCGTCCTTGCCCACACGCAAAACCGTTGATGGCGCTGCGGTGTGGTCGGGCTATTACTTGGACATCACTAAAAACAAACAGTTGCAAGCCGAGTTGCTGCAAGCCCAAGAACAATTGCGAGACGCTGCCGTGCAAGCAGCCCGGCACCATGAACGCTCTGCCTTGATGCGCGATGTGCACGACGGCTTTGGGTCGCAACTCAGCCAAGCGCTGATGATGATGGATGCGGGCCAGCTCAGCCCGGCGCAAACGCAGCAACTCTTGCAAGAATGCTTAGCGGATTTGTATTTGGTGGTGGACACCTTCAGTGACGAAGAAGCCTTGTTGGCCAATGCGTTTGTGGATTACCGTTATCGGGTGCAAAAGCGCCTGAGTGCTCAACCGGTGCAAATTGACTGGGATATAAACCTAGAAGCCATGGGCCCCATGCCGCCCCGACTCATCTTGCATTTGCTGCGCATCGTGCAAGAGTTGCTCAGCAACAGTTTGCGTCATGCCCAAGCCACCCGCATTCTCATATCGGCGCAGTTTGATGCCAGCCAGCAAGTGTTGAAAGTGCGTTGCGCTGATGACGGTGTGGGTGTGGGCGAGTTGGTGCATCAAGGGCGTGGACTGCAAAACATCCATCAGCGGGTGCGCGAGCTGGGCGCGTCCATCGCTTTTGAGAAACTAACGCCAGGCACCCAAGTGTCTATTGTTTGGGCGGCTTCATTGGCCGAGGCTTGAAGCATCTGTCCTGGGTTTGGCGAAGGCTTGAAGAGACGGCATCGGTGTGAAGCGTGCCGCTTTGTGGCCGACTGCGCAAGACCCTGCAAGCGGTCTGTTCAACGTGCGTCAGGCAATTCGATTTTCACTTCCAGCACTTCCAAGTTGTCTTGGCGCTCGAGGTTGACTTTGATGTCATTGGGGTTGATGTTGACGTACTTGGACAGCACCGCAATCAGGTCACGCTGCAAGTCCGGCAGGTAGTCGGGTTGGTGGGCATTTTTGCCAGAGCGCTCGTGCGCCAAAATGATTTGCAGCCGCTCTTTGGCCACGCTGGCGGTCTTTTTCTTTTCGCCAATCAGGAAAGACAGAAAGGACATGCTGCTTATCTCCGGCCAAACACGCGTTGCAACAAGCCTTGCTTAACGGCCTCGGTGAAGCGCAGCGGCACTTCTTTGCCCAAGAAACGGTCCACCACGTCTTTGTAGGCTTCGGCGACATCGCTTTTTTCCAACAGAACCGCGGGCACGCCTTGGTTGGAGGCTTGCAGCACGTCTTCGGATTCGGGGATCACGCCAATGAGCGAAATGCGCAAGATGTCTTGGATGTCTTCCAAGGACAACATGTGACCTTCTTGCACCCGCGTGGGGTTGTAGCGGGTGATCAGCAAGTGTTCTTTGATCGGGTCGGCGCCTTGAATGGCGCGCAGTGTTTTGCTGCCCAACATACCCAAGATGCGGTCTGAGTCGCGCACCGAGGACACCTCGGGGTTGGTGACGATCAGGGCTTCATCGGCAAAGTGCATGGCCATCAGGGCTCCGGTTTCAATGCCAGCGGGAGAGTCGCAAACGATGAATTCGAAATCCATGCCAGCCAGTTCACGCAACACGCGTTCCACACCGTCGATGGTCAAAGCTTCTTTGTCGCGGGTTTGCGAAGCGGCCAACACAAACAAGTTGTCGGAATGCTTGTCTTTGATGAGCGCTTGGTTGAGGGTGGCTTCGCCGTTGATGACGTTGACGAAGTCGTAGACCACGCGGCGTTCGCAGCCCATGATCAGGTCGAGGTTGCGCAAGCCGACGTCAAAGTCGATCACCACGGTTTTGTGGCCACGCAAGGCCAGGCCAGATGCAAAACTGGCGCTGGTGGTGGTCTTGCCCACGCCGCCTTTGCCCGAGGTCACCACGACTATTTTGGTCATCGAAAAAAATCCTTGTTGAATGAGAAAACAGCTTGCCAGCGCGAGGGGCTTGGCACAACAACCAAAGAGTTTACAAGGCTCGCATGGACAGCTTGTCGTCGGCCAACCAAACCTGTGCGGCTTTGCCCGCCACCTCTTTGGGCAGGGGTGTGTCACTGGTGCGGTAAACGCCTGCAATCGACACCAACTCGGCTTCCAAACTCGCCGCAAAAATACGCGCCGAAGTGTCTCCTTTGGCGCCTGCAATGGCTTTGCCACGCAGCGGTGCATACACATGGATGTGCCCGTCGGCCATCACTTCGGCGCCGGGGTTGACCATGGCCAGCACCACCAAATCGCGACCACGCGCATAAACTTGTTGGCCTGAACGCAAAGGCTTGTCGACCACCAAAGCGCTTTGGCCCGTACCGGCGATTTCTCGCACCACTTCCACTTCGCGCACGACTTCACGCACCACCTCGGTGGGTGAGTCGTTCACCGAAGGCAGAACACGTGCTTCGCTGCTGACAAACAAACCCGCCAATGCTGCAGCGGCTTCGTGTGTGGGGTTGCCAGCCCGCAAGGCCACCGGATTCAAGCGGTAACGGCGCAGCAGTTGCAACAAACCGTTCAAGTCCAAACTGCCTTCGGCGCCGTTTAAATCAATCAGTACCGCGTCGTTGTCGAAGAAGTCGGGGTTGTCGCCAAAGCGGCTTTGCATGTCGGCCGACAGCGTGGCCAAGTCGAGGGACTTGATGAGCACCGACACCAGGGGCAGGGTGGCGCTCTTGATTTCGAAAGACAGGGGTGAGGAACGAGAGCTCATAAAGGATCCGGGTCGTTCGGGCGGTGCGCCTGAAACATCAGCACCAGACTTTACACGCTCGGGCCAGGCGGCAGAGGGCGCGTCAAATTCGTGACAATCGGCGCAAAGGTTTGGAGCAGCGGATGCAAACCATCACATGGTTGTTGTTGATTTATTTTGGCTTGTTGACGTTGGGCTTGGTGTGGCGCAGCCGCACCGTGCGCGGCCCATGGTTTTTCTTGTTTCGGGCTTTTTTTCCAAACTGGCAGTTCTATCACCAGGTTGGTCCTGTGCCGCATTTGTATGTGCGCCATCAAACACCGGGTGCAGCTTGGAGTGATTGGTGGTGGGTGTATCCGCGCCGCCCGCGCAGTGTGTGGAGCCTGTTTCACAACCCTTGGGGCAATTTGGCCTTGGCCGAACAAAACTTGGTGGACCATTTGTCCAGCGACATCAAAGACCTGGGCGAGGGGCAGGACGCCAGTGGCTTGGTCACCTACCAATTGGTGTGTCGCTTGGCCGCGCAAGCCTTGCGCCGCCAACACCCCGGCTTGAACCAAGGCCTGTATCAATTGGAAATCCGCATGGAACGCCCGGTGCCCAGCGGCTTCGCCAGCAGTGACACGGTGCTGCGCAGCCCGGAGATGGCTTTGTGAAAGACGGCATGGTTATCCGTTGCCGGGGGATGGTTTCATGAACGGCGACACGGTTATTCGCTGCCTGGAGCTGTTGTGCGCTTGCAGTTTGCTGCTGCAAACCCTGGAGCACTGGCGCATTGCCGACAGCACCGACCCCGAGGGTGTTTGGTCTTGGCCGGTGCAACGCGCGGATATTCCTGATTCAGCGGTCTGGATCAAGCGCTTTTTGGACTTTGCGTTTTTGCCACAGTACTACCGCGCCATGCTGGTGTTGCGCGGCTTGGGTGCTGTGCTGCTGGCTTGGTCAGGGGCCAGCCTTGGGCTGGCGTGCTGGTTGTTCCTGAGTCAATTGTTGTTGTTGGTGCGATGGCGGGGTGCGTTCAATGGCGGCAGTGACTTCATGACCTTGGTCAGTTTGAGCGGAATCTTGTTGGCACAAGTGTTGATGTTGTTCATGGACGCCAGCATGGCCTGGGGCGCGGGTTTGGGCTATATCGCCATCCACACCCTGAGTTCCTACTTTGTATCGGGCTGGGTGAAACTCAAACGCGCGGAGTGGCGAAGCGGGCAAGCCCTGACGGTTTTCTTGAACAGTGGCTTGTTC
>JBIIPF010000181.1:0-4238 GCA_044342755.1 Limnohabitans sp.
CAAGCCTTGCATGAAGTTCCATCTCAACACGCCATGGCGCCCCACGATTTCCAACTCATGGCCATAGCCGGGGCGGACATAGTCCAAGTGAACTTGTGCCAGCGCCCCCGAGGCCAAACGCAAGCCTATTTGCGCAATGCCTTCGGTCTCGATTTCTAAGGATGGGACCACCTGGGTCATGGCGGTGACGTCTTCTACGGGCCCGAGCAACCAATGCACCAAGTCGAGCTCGTGAACCAGATCGAACACCACGCCACCACCGGTGGCCTTGAAAGCGCCATAGCCTTGTCGGTGGTCGGTACCAGGGCGCCAATCAGGCAGCCATTGGCCCAATGCGGCGCGCATGTACATGATGTCGCCCAAGTCACCACTGTTTAAAAATTGTTGAATCCACAATAAGTTTGGATGAAAGCGCCACATGAAGCCCGCTTCCACCACCAAGCGGTGCTGGGCCACCAGTTGCGAGAGCTGATCGGTGCCCGACAAGGACACCGCAAGCGGCTTTTCCAAAAACAAATGCTTCTTGGCGTGGGCGGCCTGCAAAGCCACGGCCATGTGCTGATCGGTGCGGTTGGCCACCACCACACCATCGACATCAGAGGCCAACGCGGCAGACAAGTCTGTCAAGCGCGTGACGCGCGCATCAAGGGGGTTGGTGTCGGCGTTTGGTCGATAGCTGTAGGACAGCACTTGCACGCCAGCGCTGAGCAAATTGGCGATGTGCCTCTTTCCAATAGAGCCAGTGCCAAGGACGAGGATTTTCATGTTCACCATCTCAGGGCCTTACTATACTGTCCCCACCCTCTTCTACTCACGATGCGCCTTCTATCTATTTCATTCCCGGGCGGAGACAGCCGTTGAGACGCTTTCTACCCGATTGGCATCTTCGCGTGTTGATGGCGCTTTACGAAACCGCTTGGCATGTGTTCATGCCCTTGGTGCTGCTTTTTTTGTGGCATCGGGGACAACGCGAACCTTTGTACCGCCAGCATTGGAATGAGCGCTGGGGGCAAACCAAGACCACACTTGTCAATCCCATTTGGGTCCATTCAGCGTCATTGGGTGAACTGCGCGGTGCAGCACCCTTGGTGCAGGGTCTGTTGGATGTGGGCTACCCGATCATGCTGACCACGCTCACCCCTGCGGGACGCACGGCGGCGGGTGTTTTGTTCCAGCAGGCCATCCACAGTGGCATGTTGCAAGTGGCGTATGTGCCGTTTGAGTGGCGTTCAGCCGTGCACAAGTTCATCCGCCATGTTCGCCCCCGCATGGTCATGATGACTGAAATAGACACCTGGCCGGTGCTGCTCAAAACCGTTCAACAACAAGGCATTCCCTTGTGCATCGCCAACGCGCAATACCCGAAACAAAGTTTGGCGCGCGACCTGGCGTGGGGTGGCTTCAGGTCCGCGCTGTTTCAAGCCTACGACTTGGTGTTGTGCAAATCTGAAACGCATGCCCAGCGGTTTCGTTCTGTGGGTTGCCAGCAAGTGGTGGTGGTTGGCGAAACGCGTTTCGATTTGCCCATTCCACCCGCCCAGCTTGAAGCCGCGCAAACATTGCTGAATGCATGGGGCTTGCGCTCGGATGCCACTACAGCGCGTTCGGTGGTGTGTTTCACCAGTGCCGTGGTGGGCGAAGATGCGTCGTTTTTGCAAGCCATTCGCTTGTTGCAATCGGGCTTGAAAGATGCCCACCAGCCCAAGCCCTTGGTCGTTTATGTGCCGCGCAGTCCCCAGCGTTTTGATGAAGTCGCTGTGCTTTTGCAAGCCGCTGGGCTCCGGTTGGTCAGACGCAGTCAAGTGTTGAACGAACAGCTTCAAGCCCACGACCCCTTGCTCGCCATGACCGATGTGGATGTGCTGCTGGGTGACTCTTTGGGTGAAATGTTTTTTTACCTGTCGTTGTCGCAATTGGTGGTGGTCGGTGGTTCTTTTGTACCCACCGGTGGGCACAACATCATCGAACCCTTGGCTTTGAAAAAACCTGTGATGGTGGGGCCCAGCATGTGGGGCATCGAATACCCAGGCGTTGAAGCCTTGGCCTGCGGGGTGTTGCAGCAGCACATGACGGTGCCGTCTTTGGCGGCAGCCATGCTTGAATTGTTGAGCAACCCCCAAGCCTATGCCCAAGCCATGGCGGGCGCAGAAAGCTTTTACCAAGAACACGCAGGCTCTACCCCAAAACACTTGGCCGTGCTGCTGCCTTGGCTTGAGGCGACAGCAGCATGAAAGCCCGCTTGGCGCTGCTTGCTTATGTGTGGTTGTCCCGGGTCATGCAGCCTGTGTGGAGATGGGTGTTGAAGAAGCGGCTTGAACGCGGCAAAGAAACCCCGCAAAGTCTTTTGCAGAAATGGGTGGTGTCACCGCCACCTCGACCCGCTGGGCCATTGGTCTGGGGCCACGCCGTGGGGGTGGGTGAAGCGATGGCTTTGTACGGCTTGTTTCAAAACATCCGCAAGCTTTGGCCGCAAGCGCATTTTTTAATCACCACCACAGCGCGGACCTCCGGCGATGCCTTGCACAAAACAGGTTTGTTGCCTGGTTTCATCCACCAGTTTTCGCCGGTGGACTCGCCCGACACCGTGCGTCGTTTTCTAGACCACTGGCAACCATCGCTGGCGGTTTGGTGTGAAATGGATTTGTGGCCCGCCTTGGTGCATGCCACCGCGCAACAAAAGATTCCCCACGCGTTGGTCAATGCCAGACTCGGCCCAGCCGCCATGTCCAGGCGACGTTGGGGGCGATGGCTTTACCAAGCGCTGTTGCCGGGCTTTGGCAGTCTGTGGGCGCAAAACGATGAAGCCCGACAAGGTCTGATTGAACTGGGTGCGCCTGCCGACAAGGTGGTGGTCACAGGCACCATCAAAGCCATGTCGGCACCACTGCGTTGTGATGAAGTTGAGCTGACCCAATGGCAAGAAATGCTGTTGAACCGACCGGTATGGCTGTTGGCTTCCAGTCACCCGTCAGAGGAAGCGTTGGCTCTTCAAGCGCATCACCTCTTGCGCCAGCAACATCCATCCGCGTTGTTGGTGATCGCCCCGCGCGATGCACATCGCGGCCCCGAGATTGCCCATCTTTGCACTGAAGGCTGTCTGCTGCGCAGTCAAACGGATGCCTTGCCCGAGCACGAAGCCGTGTACATCGCCGACTCGATGGGTGACATGGGCCTGTGGTACCGGCTGGCCCCGATCGCCATGCTGGGCGGCTCATGGGCCCCCATTGGCGGACACAACCCCCATGAACCTTTGGCCTTGTCCTGCCAAGTGGTGCATGGCCCCCATGTCTGGCATTTCGCCGAGAGTTACAGCGATTTGGCGGCCCCGCAAGTGTGCGAACAAGCGATGGATGCACAAGCCATTGCCGACAAAGTCGCGCGGGCGTGGCAGCAACCACGGACCCAAGCCACGGCACCTTCCATGCAATCAGAGGCGCATTTGCAAGCGCTGGTCAATCTGGCTCGTTGAGCGTTGCGCCCGCTTGGTAGAAAGAAGGCTCGCCTGGTGGGCGGGTTTTGAAACGCTTGTGCACCCAGTAGTACTGTGCTGGGGCCTGACGCACCCATGTTTCAATATCCAGATTCATGCGCTGGGTGTCGGCATCCACATCTTGTGTTGGAAAGTCTTCCCACACCGGCCCCATCACCAAGGTGTAGCCCTGTGGGGTCAGGCGTGTGACCACGGTACACACGCGCGCGCGTCCCAGTTTGGCAATGCGCGACAACGACGACGGTGTGGCTGCTTTCACGCCAAAAAACGCCGACCAAACCGACCCATTGATGCCAAAGTCCATGTCGGGTGAGAAATGCAAACGCCAGCCGTCTTTCAGGGATTTGATCATGGGCATGGGCCCTTCGCGTCGGGCGATGGTGAGGACGCGGCCAGAACGTTTGCGCCCTTCGGTCATCCAGGCCTCTGCACGTTTGTTTTTCAACGGCACATACACGCATGACATGCGGGCTTGTTGCAGCAAGGTCATGGCCAAGCCACCGGCGTCCAGTCCAACGAAATGCGGCGCCAACACAATCAGCGGCGAAGGGTCTTGAAAATTGTGGAAATGGCCCTCGAATTGAAAGCGTTGCGCAACCACATCTTCTGAAGCGTGCCACAACCAAGCCCGATCCAAAAACGACTGTGCAAAGTACACGAAATGTTGTTGCCTCAAGGCACGCTGCTGTTGGGCATTGAGGTCGGGGAAACACAAACCAATATTGGTGGACACCACATGACCGCGCCG
>JBIIPF010000182.1:0-4235 GCA_044342755.1 Limnohabitans sp.
CATCGGGCGTTTTCAATTCGGGCGCAATCACCGGAAACAAGGCCATGACCGGAATGCCCAACTTCACGCATTGTTCGGCCACGGGCAACAGCAGGTCCAGGCTCAGGCGCTCGACGCCCGGCATGGAGGCGATGGTTTCGCGTTTTTTCTCACCATCCAACACAAAGACCGGGTAAATCAGGTCGTTGGCGGTGAGCGTGTTTTCGCGCACCAAGCGGCGGGTGAAATCGTCACGGCGCAGGCGGCGTGGGCGGGCGGCGGGGAAGGAGGGTGTGATCATTTGGAAATTGTGCCGCAAGCCTGCCCCCGCCTTTTGGGGTGAAACCCGAGGTGACTTTGTAGCAAATGACAGCCTCTGAGCGCACGCCGCCTTGGCACTAAACTTGTCCCATGCTCTGGGTCAAAGCCTTTCACATCGTTTTCGTGGCCAGTTGGTTCGCGGGCCTGTTCTATTTACCGCGCATCTTCGTCAATTTGGCCATGGTCGCCCCCGGCTCCATCGCTGAGCATGAACGCTTGATGCTGATGGCACGCAAGCTGGCCCGTTTCACCACCATCCTGATGGTCCCTGCGGTGTCCCTGGGTCTTTGGTTGTGGCTGGGTTATGGGATTGGCAGCAGCGGCCAAGTGGGTTGGATGCATGCCAAGTTGTTCTTGGTGCTACTGACTTTGGGCTACCACCATTGGTGCATGCGTTTACTCAAAGGTTTTGAAAATGGCGACACCCCGCAAACGCATGTTTGGTACCGCTGGTTCAATGAATTACCCGTTTTGCTGATGCTGGCCACGGTGGTGTTGGTGGTGGTCAAACCTTTTTGAACCGCATGCTGCCACCCAAGCAACGCACCACTGCATGGACGCTGGCTTGGTTGTGCGTGCTGGTCACGGTCTACGCCAGCCTCTACCCATTTGACGCCTGGCGCAACCAAGACATCCCACCTTGGTCGTTTGTCTCGGCGCCTTGGCCCAAATACCTGACCGCGTTTGACTTGTGGGGCAACTTCTTGGGCTATGTGCCCTTGGGTTTTTGGCTTTGCTTGGCTGCACTGCGAACAGGCCATGCCCGCTGGTCAGCCCTTGCCTTGGCGTGCGTGTTGACCAGCAGCTTGTCATTCAGCTTGGAAAGTTTGCAAAGTTTTTTACCTGTTCGGGTGCCCTCGCAAGTCGATTGGCTTTGCAATGCGGCGGGGGGCTTGCTCGGCGCCATCGTGGCCGCCACATTGGAGAGCCGAGGGTGGCTCTACCACTGGGTGCAATTCCGCCAAAACTGGCTTGCCCAAGATGCCAGGGGAGGTTTGGTGCTGATGGCTTTGTGGCCGCCAGCCTTGCTGTTTCCAGTGGCTGTGCCGCTCGGCCTGGGCCATGTGTGGGAGCGGTTGCGCAGCCATGGGCTGGACCATTTTCCCGAGTGGATGTGGCTGTATCAATTACCGCCTGATGGTTTTTTTCAATCCCTCTCCCCGCGCATGGAGCTTTTGTGTGTGGCCCTGGGTTTATGGATACCGACTTTGTTGGGCCAAGGCGTGTTGCGTCGCTCGGGCCATCGCCTGGCTTGGGCGGTGATCGTGTTGTTGGTCGCGGTGCTTTTCAACGCCTTGTCAGCCGCCCTCACTTACGGCCCAGAACATGCCTGGTTTTGGGTTAACGCGCAGGTTTTTGGTGGTTTGGCGGTGGGCTTGCTGTTGTCTGTTGCAAGCATCAAGCTGAGCTTGCGTTGGAGTCTGGGCCTGATGGTGTTGGCCCAGTTGATTTTGCTGATGTGGTTGAACCAACTCGATGCCAGCACCTACTTGGCGCAAACCGTGCAGACCTGGGAGCAGGGCCGGTTCATTCGTTTTCACGGGCTGAGTCAGTGGCTCAGTTGGTTGTGGCCTTGGACCTTGTTGGCATGGGGTTTGACATGCTGGGTTCGCCAGGCCGTAATCAAGGCACCTGCCGCCTAGAATCCAGCCCATGGAATCTGCCAGCTACTTCAAACGCCATGTGTTTTTTTGTCTCAACCAACGCGAGGGACCGCGCGAGTGTTGTGCCAATCATCAGGCCCAAGAGGCCTTCAAGCATTGCAAAGCCAAAGTCAAAGAACACAACCTGTCCGGGGCTGGCTCCGTTCGCATCAACCAAGCGGGTTGTTTGGACCGCTGCGCGGGCGGACCGGTCATGGTGATCTACCCCGAAGCAGTTTGGTACACCTATGTGGACCACAGTGACATTGACGAAATCATCGAGTCACATCTGATCAAGGGCCAAGTGGTGGAGCGACTTCGCTTGCCAGACGATGTTGGGCACTGAGGCCTGCTGGCACCTCGCCCAAGAGCTTGGTGCCCAATGAGGGTCATTTCTTTCATAGACAATGGGCGATCCTGAAATCTCCGGTCTTGCGCCATCTCTGGGCTTGAACAGCCAACAACTTCATTCAACGGTTTACATGAAAAAAAAGGTCTTCATTTGGTGCTTGGGTTTTTTCTTGTCAGCGGCCAGCGCACAAATGCCCCAAGCGCCCGAGGTGGCGGCTCGCGCTTATTTGTTGTTTGACATCAGCGCCAACCAGGTGCTGGCGCAACGGGACGCCGATGTGCCTGTTGAACCGGCCTCGCTCACCAAGTTGATGACGGCCTATTTGGTGTTTGATGCGCTTCGGACGAAAAAAATCAGTTTGCAGCAAGCCTTGCCTGTCAGCCCCAAGGCATGGAAGATGCCGGGCTCGCGCATGTTCATCGACCCCAAAATGCAAGTTCCCGTCGAGGACCTCATCAAAGGCATGATCGTGCAGTCAGGCAATGACGCCACCATGGCATTGGCTGAAGCCGTTGGCGGCACTTCAGAGCATTTTGTTGAGATGATGAATGCCCAAGCCAAGGCCTTGGGCATGAACAGCACGGGCTATAAAAATCCCGAAGGTTTGGGCGAGCCCGGCCACATCACGACGGCACGCGATTTGTCGATATTGGCCACCAGATTGATGCAAGACTTTCCGGAGTTTGTAGGCTACTACGCGATCAAAAAATACCGATACCCGGGCACGCCCGCCGCCAACGACAGCAACCGCAACCTGCTGTTGTTTCGCGATCCCACCGTGGATGGTTTGAAAACTGGCCACACGGATGCAGCAGGATATTGTTTGGTTGCCACTGCCAAGCGCGACTTTCCCAATTTGCAAGGCCGCCGTTTGCTGGCCATCATTTTGGGCGCTGGCAGTGAAAACGCCCGTGCCGAGGAGGCCCAAAAACTGCTCAACTGGGGCTACATCGCCTATGACGGCGTGAAATTGTTTGAAGCCAACCAAGCCGTGGTGACCCCAGCCATTTACAAAGGCCGGGACAACCAAGTGGGATTGGGGCGCCCCCAGCCGATCGTGGTGTCCGTGCCACAAGGTCAAGCCGCCCGACTGAAAACCTTGGTCACGCGGCCTGATCCGCTGTTTGCACCGTTGGCGAAAAACCAGCCGGTGGCCACCTTGAAAGTGATGTTGGACCAAGCCCCACTGACGGAAATCCCTTTGTTGGCCCTCTCCGGCGTCGAGGAGGCTGGCTTTTTCGGCCGAACTTGGGATGCGCTAACCTTGTGGTTGAAATGAATACTTGCCTATTCATTTTGAGGACTGGTTGATTTTTTCTAGACCAGACAAGCTTCACTGCTATACTGTTGGGCTTTTCGGAATTACCGAATACCCCCCTTTGTTAGGACATTCTCAATGCCAACCATCAATCAATTGGTGCGCCACGGACGCGAAGTCGAAAAGACCAAGTCCAAGAGCCCAGCGATGCAAAACTCGCCACAGCGCCGTGGTGTTTGCACCCGCGTCTACACCACCACCCCTAAAAAACCTAACTCCGCGCTGCGTAAAGTGGCCAAAGTGCGTTTGACCAACGGCTTTGAAGTCATCTCGTACATCGGCGGCGAAGGTCACAACTTGCAAGAACACTCTGTGGTGTTGGTGCGTGGTGGCCGCGTCAAAGATTTGCCCGGTGTGCGCTACCACATCGTGCGCGGTTCACTCGATTTGCAAGGCGTGAAAGACCGCAAGCAGTCACGTTCCAAATACGGCGCCAAGCGCCCCAAGAAAGCCTGATGAACGTCAGGTGTTGTGCAGGCTCTGGCTGGGCTTGCATAACAAAGATCCGTTAGAGCAAACCTGTAGTTTGCGCGGGTCGAGTAAGTGGAGGTCTTCATGGCCTTCGCGGATGTGCCCAGCACATCCAACTGAAACACAAAGGAAGAAACATGCCACGTCGTCG
>JBIIPF010000183.1:0-4224 GCA_044342755.1 Limnohabitans sp.
AAACGGTGCCAGGTGGCCCATGCCACTGTTGGCCAGCATTTGCATGGTCTCTTTCACGGTGGGCAAATAGTCTTCGGGCAGGTGCTTGGAATCGGTACGCGGGTAGGTCAGGGCCTTGTGGCGCTCATACAGGCTTTGCGCCAAGGACAGCGTGGTTTTGGCCGAAAAGCCAAAGCGGCCATTGGCCTCACGTTGCAAGGTGGTCAGGTCAAACAGGCCCGGGCTGCCCTTGCTGCTGGGCTTGCTTTCTTCAGTGACCGTGGCGATTTGGTTGTGCACCGCTTGTGCAATGGCTTGCGCTTCGCTCAGCGACCACACGCGGTCTTCCTTGATCTCTTTGTCGTCCGCGTTGGCCTTGTGCGCAGGGTTGAACCACTTGCCGCTGTAGGCACCAGCGGTGGCTGCAAAACCCGCGTGGATTTCCCAAAAGTCGCGGCTCACGAATTT
This sequence comes from Limnohabitans sp., assembly GCA_044342755.1. Classification (GTDB taxonomy): domain Bacteria; phylum Pseudomonadota; class Gammaproteobacteria; order Burkholderiales; family Burkholderiaceae_C; genus Limnohabitans. Next base: position 448 of record JBIIPF010000183.1, read on the forward strand.
GCGGATCAGTTCTTCGCGCTCGACCACCACGCTCAACGTGGGTGTTTGCACCCGACCCACGGTGGTCAAGAAAAAACCACCATCGCGTGAATTGAAGGCGGTGAAGGCGCGGGTGCCATTGATACCGACCAGCCAATCGGCCTCCGAGCGGCTGCGGGCGGCGTCGGCCAAGCCCTGCATTTGCGAGGCGGTGCGCAGGCTGTCAAAGCCATCGCGGATGGCTTGCGGCGTCATGGACTGCAGCCACAGACGTTTCACCGGCTTGTCCAAGGGTTTTTTGCCACCGGCGTACTGCTCGATCAAGCGGAAGATGAGCTCGCCTTCGCGACCCGCGTCACAGGCGTTGATGATGGCGCTCACGTCTTTGCGCTTGGCTTGCTTGACCACGGCGGCCAAGCGCGATTTGGTTTTCTCGACAGGCTTCAAGTCGAAGTAGGGCGGGATGACCGGCAGATGCGCAAAGCTCCACTTGCCACGCTTGACGTCAAATTCTTCGGGCGCTTGAATTTCCACCAAGTGACCCACGGCACTGGTGACGACAAAGGTGTCGCTCTCGAAATGATCGTCGTGCTTTTCAAACTTGCCCGCCGTCGGCGTCAAAGCGCGAACGATGTCTTGCGCCACGGAGGGCTTCTCGGCGATGACCAGCGTTTTACTCATGCGAATATTCCTTGTCTACAATCCGTCGTCTCGCGCGCACGCGCGCACATGTACGTATTCAACTTACCAGAGTTTTCAACTTGACCTCCACCATCCCCGCGCCTGCCCATGGCAAACGCATTGAAGTACGGCGCTCAGGCGTGCATGGCAAAGGGGTGTTTGCCCTGGTGCCCATCGCCAAAGGCGAGATCATCATCGAATACATCGGCGAGGTCATCAGCTGGAAAAAAGCGCTCAAGCGCCATCCCCACGACCCCAAAGACCCGAACCACACCTTCTACTTTCACATCGACAAAAAACACGTCATTGACGCGCTGCATGGCGGCAATGACGCCCGCTGGATCAACCACGCCTGCGAGCCCAATTGTGAAGCAGACGAAGCGGGGGGCCGAATCTTCATACGCACCTTGCGCAAATTGAAAGCCGGCGAAGAGTTGAATTACGACTACGGCTTGGTCATCGATGAGCCCTATACCCCCTCCTTGCTGGCGGACTACCCTTGCCGTTGTGGCGCATCCACCTGCCGTGGCACCTTGCTATCGCCCAAGGACTGAGCTTGCTGCCCCCCGATTGGTTGATCGAGAAGCGGGATGAAATAGCCTCCACCAACAGTGAGCTCATGGGCCGCGCTCGCGCGGGCGACACCCGCCCCACTTTGCTGGTGGCGAAACACCAAACCGCAGGACGGGGTCGCTTGGGCCGCCAATGGCATGACCGCCCTGGCGACACGTTGATGTTCTCTTTGGGTTTAGAGATGAGCCCCCTCAGTTGGTCCGGTTTGTCCTTGGCCGTGGGCTTGAGCATCGCCAACAGCTTGGACCCGCAGCAGCACTTGGGGCTGGGCTTGAAATGGCCCAACGACCTGTGGTTGGGGCCGCTGCCCCGAGCCCGCAAGTTGGGCGGCATTTTGATTGAAACCGCTGTCTTGGCAGGGGCGGTGCAAGCTTCGCGCTACGTGGTGGTGGGTGTCGGCATCAATATCAAAGCGCCGCCCTCTGAGGGCTTGACCATGCCCGCCGTTGGCTGGGCTGAGGTGCAAGCCGATGCCAGCACCGACAGTGTGCTCTCTGCGCTCTTGTTGCCCTTGGTGGCCCAGATCCAGCGCTTCGAGCGCGAAGGCTTTGCGCCCTTACAAGCCGCTTATGACCAGCGTGATGTGTTGCGCGGCGAAGCCTTGGTGCTGTCCAATGGCTTGACAGGGGTGGGCGCGGGCGTGGATGCACAAGGCGTGTTGCAACTCGACGCCCCGGCTGGGCGGGTGGGCGTGGCCAGTGACGAGGTGAGTGTGCGACCGAGGGCGCTGGCATGAACAAATGGGGCTTTCGTTTGTGCATCGCCTTGCTGCTGCTGAATCTGTGGTTTTGGGCTTGGTCGGGCGGGCATCTGCGCCGCTTGGGTTTTGGCCCCACCGACCCACGCGAGCCGCAACGCTTGGAAAACCAAGTGCGGCCCGAAGCGCTGCAGTTGTTGCCCAACCAGAGTAAGCCTTGAACGAAGCCGCTGTCACCCGCTCATGCGGGTGAACCGACAAGTGGTGTCTGACAGCGCGGCGCTCAGGTTCAGCGAAAGCCCACCCGGTCCAGCATTTGTTGCACCTTGATTTGATTCATACCGACGACACTGCTGGGCAGTTGCTCGGTTTTGAACTTGTCCCCGCCGATGGCTTGCAAGGCCGGGTTGTTCAATGCCAAACCTTTGACCACCGGCCATTCGTTGTTGCCGTCGGCGAAATAAGTTTGCGCTTGGGCGCTCACCAGGTAATTCAAAAATTTCAGCGCGTTGTCGGGGTGCTTGGCATGGCGTGCCACAGCGCCACCCGCGATGTTCATGTGGGTGCCCGTGGTGGCTTGGTTGGGAAACACCACGCCAATGCGTTCAGCGATGGCTTTGTCTTCGGGCGTGTTGCTGCGCAGAATCCGCGCCAAGTAATAGGAGTTGGCCAAGGCCACGCCACATTCACCGCTGGCCACGCCTTTGATCTGATCGGTGTCGCCGCCCTTGGGACTGCGGGCCATGTTGGCGACCAAGCCTTTGAGCCAGGATTCGGTGGCCGCTGGCCCCAAGTGCTCCATCATCGCGCCGAACAAGGACAGGTTGTAGGGGTGTGAGCCTGAGCGCACGCACAAGCGGCCGGCCAAGCGGGGATCGGCCAATTTTTCATAGGTGTCGACATCCGCTCGGTTGACCTTTTGTTTGTCGTACACGATCAAGCGAGCCCGCGTGGACAAACCAAACCACATGCTGCCTTCGGGCCGCTGTTGGGCGCGCCACTGGGGTGGGATGGCCTTCTCCAACACGGCAGATTTCACGGGCGCAAACAGTTGATCGACTTCACCCTTCCACAAGCGGGCCGCATCCACCAACAAGACCACGTCGGCCGGGGAGGCGCTGCCCTCGGCTTTGAGCCGCGCCAAGATGCCGGCGTCATCCGCGTCCACCCGGTTGATGCGGATGCCCGTGGCCTTGGTGAAGTTGTCATACAAGGCCTGGTCGGTGGCGTAGTGGCGAGCCGAATACAGGTTCAACACCGGCTCTTCTGCCTGGGCTTGCGCCATGGCCAATGTCAGGGCAGCTGCAAAGCAAGCTGTCCATGCAAGTTTCAAGCGCAGACGGATGCGCAACACAGAACGAAAAATCATGAACAAGCTTTCGATGCGAATAAACCCTGACTGTAGCTCAAATGGGAATTATTCGCATTTGATAGGGTCATGATGTCCGCCCTGCAGGCCTGATGACTTCAGGCTGGGTGACTTCAGGTCGGTTGACGCAGGGCGCGGCTGAGCAACAGGACCGGCAGCAAACCGACTAGTACCAGCGCCAATGAGGGCAAAGCTGCCTCGCCCAAGCGTTCATCCCGCGCCAATTGATAAGCCACCACCGCCAAGGTGTCGGTGTTGAAGGGTCGCAACACCAGCGTGGCCGGCAACTCCTTCATCACATCGACCCAGACCAGCAGCAGCGCAGCCAGTGTGGCCCGGTTGAGCAAGGGCCAATGCACACGGGCAAACAAGGCCCAACCATGGGTGCCCAGCATGCGGGCGGTTTCATCGGTGGCGCTGGAAATGCGGCTGTATCCACTTTGCACGCTTTGCAAGGCAACCGCGATGAAGCGCACCA
>JBIIPF010000184.1:0-4190 GCA_044342755.1 Limnohabitans sp.
GGGTGGACTTGCCGACGTTGGGCAAGCCCACGATGCCGCATTTCAAACTCATAACAATCCTTGGTATAGCGCGGTCTGGGGTTGTGCGCGAAAGGCGAAATTCTACGGGCAGGCAACTCCTACAATCATTTCATGGCTTCCAACTTTGATGTGTGCATTCGCGGTAGTGGCATGGTGGGCAGCAGCTTGGCGCTGTTGTTGGCCCGCCAGCGGCTGCGCGTGGCCTTGCTGGGCAGCCCCACGCAGGCGCATGACGTTCGCGCCTTTGCGCTGAACGAAAGCGCCCGCAGCCTTTTAAGTGACTTGCGCTGCTGGCCGAATCCGCAACACGCCACAACGGTGCAGACCATGCAGGTCTGGGGTGACGCTGGTGGCCAGTTGCAATTTCAATCGCCCTCCTTGCAGGGCCTCACCCACATCGTCGATGTGCCGGTGCTGGAAAATGTGCTGCGCGAAGCGGTGGATTTTCAACACACCATCGAACGTGTGAGCGAACCAGTGCTTGCCAAGCTCACCGTGGTCTGCGAAGGCCGCAACAGCCAATCCCGCCAAGAACTCGGCGTGGCTTTCAACACCCTGCCCTACCAACAACAAGCTTTGGCCACGCGCGTGCAATGTGCGCAAGCGCATCGGCAACAAGCCCTGCAATGGTTTTCACAAAGCAACGGTGAGCTTGAAATTTTGGCGCTGCTGCCCTTGGGTGGGCCGCAAGGCCGCGAGGCCGCCGTGGTCTGGTCTTTGCCGCCCACCAAAGCACAGGCCATGCAGTTGCTAGAGCCCCATGCCTTGGCCCAAGCCCTTGGCGATGCCAGCCACCTTGCGTTGGGTGCCTTGGAAGTGACAGCCCCCGCACAAACCTGGCCGCTGCAATTGGCCATGGCCGAACAGTGGAGTGGCCGCAACGCGCAAGGCGCATGGGTGTTGGCAGGCGACGCGGCGCACACCATTCACCCTTTGGCGGGCTTGGGTTTGAACTTGGGTTTGGGGGATGTGCGCGAATTGGCAGCGGTGCTGCAAACCCGCGAAACCACCGACTACTGGCGCGGCTTGGACGATGTGCACCTGTTGCGCCGCTATGAACGCGCCCGCAAAGCCGACATGCAAGGCGTGTGGCTGGCCTGTGATGGCTTGCAACGCTTGTTCAATCACCCTAACACCCTGGTGCAACACGTTCGCAACTGGGGCATGAACAGCTTCAACCAACTCTCCCCGCTCAAGCAATGGACTGTGCAACAGGCCATGCACTGATTTTTTCAAGGAAACCCATGCCTATCATCTTCCATTGGCCAGCTTTGTTGTGGGCCCTCCTCAGCAGTGTCTTGATGCAGTCTGCTTTTGCCCAAGGCGAAGAAGCCCAAATCCGCAAGGCGCTGAAGGAGCGCATGCCCCACGTTGGGCCGATTGACGAGGTGCGTCGCACACCCATGCCCGGCGTGTTCGAGTTGCGCGTGGATGGCACCGAGCTCTTTTACACCGATGCAGCAGGCAACTACCTGATCCAAGGGCAATTGATTGACACCCGCACCCAGCGCAACCTGACGGAAGAACGCCAACAAAAAATCACGGCCATTGACTTCAAAAGCTTGCCCTTGAAAGACGCTATCACCATCGTGCGCGGCAATGGCGAACGCAAATTGGCTGTGTTTGAAGACCCGAATTGCGGCTATTGCAAACGCTTCGAACGAGAACTGCACAAAGCCAACAACATCACTGTCTACATGTTCTTGTATCCCATCTTGGGCAAAGACTCTGCAGACAAATCCAAATTCATTTGGTGCGCCAAAGACCAAGTCAAGAGCTGGCAAGACTGGATGCTCAATGACACCCCGCCCGCCAGCGCCAATTGCGATGCAGCTGCCATCAAACGCAATGTCGAATTTGGTCAAAAGATGAAAATCTCTGGTACGCCCACGCTGGTGTTCGCAGATGGCACCCGGGTACCTGGCGCCATCGATTTGGCCCAAGTAGAAAAACTCTTGAACAAGCCATGAAACGACATTCAGCCGCAGTGCATTACCGCATAGCGGTACACGACTTGCACGCGCATCTATGGTCGGTCACGCTAACGGTCGCTGAACCTTCAGAACTGCAGGTCTTGCAATTGCCGGTGTGGATTCCAGGCAGCTACTTGGTGCGTGAATTTGCCAAGCAAGTCCTGCAAGTGCAGGCCACGCAACAAGGCCAAAACCTGAGCGTTCAACAAACCGACAAAGCCACGTGGCAAATTGAAGCCACGCCCGGCCAAGCACTGGTGGTCAGTTACTTGGTGCACGCCTACGACAATTCGGTGCGAACCGCGTGGTTGGATGCACAACGCGGTTTTTTCAACCCCACCAGTTTGTGTTTGCGGGTCTGGGGACAAACCGATCTGCCGCATGTGTTGGAACTGCCCGACGTCCAGCAATGCCCGGATTGGCGCGTGGCCACGTCCTTGCCCCCCTTGAAAACCAATGCCCAAGGCTTTGGCAGTTACACCGCTGCCAACTATGACGAACTGGCCGATGCCCCCTTTGAGATGAGCAACTTCTGGTCGGGCCATTTCAGCAGCAAAGGCGTGCCGCACCGTGTCGTGGTGACAGGCGCTGCTCCCTCGTTGGATGGCACCCGCTTGCTGGCCGACATGCAAGCCATTTGCGACACCGAAATTGCTTTTTGGCATGGCCGTGGCAAAGCCGCGCACAGCCACTATGTGTTTCTCATCAATGCCGTGGCCGAGGGTTATGGTGGCTTGGAGCACCAATACAGCACGGCCCTCATCTGCAAACGCGACGACCTGCCGCGTCTGGGCGACACCAGCACCAGCGAAGCCTATGTGGGTTTGCTGGGTCTCATCAGCCACGAGTATTTCCACACTTGGAATGTCAAGCGCTTGCGGCCCGCCGCTTTCGAGCGCTACGACTACAGCCAAGAAAACTACACCGATTTGCTGTGGTTCTTTGAAGGTTTCACCAGTTATTACGACGATGTGTTGCTGTGCCGCGCCGAGCTGATTTCACCGGCGATGTATTTGAAACTGCTCGGCAAAACCATCAACCAGGTGTGGCAAACACCGGGGCGTAAACGCCACAGCGCGGCCCAGTCCAGTTTTGAAGCCTGGACCAAGTACTACCGCGCCGACGCCAACAGCGCCAACCTCACGGTGAGTTATTACACCAAAGGGGCCCTCATTGGCTTGTGCTTGGACTTGTCCTTGCGGCAAAGCGGTCACAGCTTGGACGAGGTGATGCGCGGTTTGTGGAAGCGTTGCAAAGCTGGCCCCATGACCGAGCAAGATTTGTTGGCCGTGTTGAAAGACACCACCGGTCGTTCGTGGCAACGCGATATCAAGGCGTGGGTGCATGGCACATCCGAGTTGCCGGTGCTGGCCTTGCTGCAAACCCAAGGCGTGAACGTGCTGCAAGACCCGGCCCCCATGGCGCAACAGCTGGGCCTGCGGGTGCAAGAAAACCATGCGGTGCAAGTGCAAACGGTGCTCAATGGTGGGGCTGCTGAAGCCGCTGGTTTTGCGCCGGGCGATGAATGGCTGGGCATTGAGCTTGCTGCTTCAAACCAACACGGTGCGGCATGGCGATTGAAAAAACTCGACCAGTTGCCACTGCTCTTGGGGCGCAGCAAACAATGCACGGCACTCATTTCACGTGATGGCCAGTTGCTGAAGTTGCCTTTGCGCTTGCCCAGCAAACCCGTGATGCAGATTCGCTTGGGACTGACCAACCCGGTGCGTGTGGGTCAGTGGTTGGCCGACAAATAACTCAGCGTCCGCGCAAATCCAACACGCGCTTGGCCTTGCCTTGGCTGCGCTCTACTTCACCTTCAGCACACAACTGCACTGTCAGGCTGCTGCCAATGTAGGCCTTGGCGTCATGCATCAGCGCGTGCGCAGCGGCTTTGGCCTCAGGCGAATCGGGCGACACACCATGCCGTGTTTCGACCTTCACGCTCAAATTGTCTAAAGGCCCTTCTTTGGAAAGCACACACACATAGTGGGCACTCAGGGCCGGTTGACGCAAGATCAGTTCCTCAATCTGCGAGGGAAACACATTGACACCGCGCACGATCATCATGTCGTCGCTGCGGCCGGTGATTTTTTCCATGCGCCGCATGGTGCGCGCGGTGCCCGGCAACAAGCGGGTCAGGTCCCGGGTGCGGTAACGGATGATGGGCAAGGCTTCTTTGGTGAGGCTGGTGAA
>JBIIPF010000011.1:0-16157 GCA_044342755.1 Limnohabitans sp.
CGGTGGAGATGTCTGTGTCAATCATGGTGTGCGATTGTCACCAAAAATAGACCTCGATCTGAAAAACCTCAGCCTGCGGCTACCAGTATTTACCCTTATTTTATTAAAAAATACAATAAATATGTCGCAAATTAAATATAAATAATTACATTTAAAAAAATCTTGTCAGGTGCACGCGAACATGTCGTGCTTGGCACCTTGTTGGCCAGAATGCCTTGGCCAAAGCTTGTGGGCAAAGGCCTAGCAGCGCGAACTGCTTTACAACAGCCGAGCCAACAAACCGCCATCGGCGGGGCCGACGATCGGAATCCACACATGCGTGGGGCTGCCAGCGGCCACGTCAATCGACGCGCCGTTTTTGTCTTTCATCTGTTCCAGGGTGACGATGCGGTTGCCACTGGGATGAATGATTTCAATGCGGTCGCCCACGGAGAATTTGTTTTTGGTTTCGATCTCAGCCCAGCCATCGGCCACGGCCCGCACCTCGCCAACAAACTGGCTGCGGTGGCCCACTGAATGACCGGTTTCGTAGTTTTGGTAATCGTTGGCTGGGCGGCGATCCATCAGACCAGCGGTGTAGCCCCGGTTGGCCAAGCCATCTAATTCTGAAATGAGTTCGGGGTTGAAAGGTCTGCCTGCCACAGCGTCGTCAATGGCGCGGCGGTAGACCTGCGCGGTGCGGCTCACGTAATACAAGCTCTTGGTGCGGCCTTCCACTTTCAGGGAGTCCACGCCAATTTTGGTGAGGCGGTCCACATACTCCACGGCCCGCAAGTCTTTGCTGTTCATGATGTAAGTGCCGTGCTCGTCTTCCATGATGGGCATGAGCTGACCGGGGCGGCCTTTTTCTTCCAGCAGGTAAATGTTGTCGGCCTCGGGGTGGCGTTGGCCATCGCCACAAGCTGAAAAGGTTTGCTCGGCTTCTTGTTGCGACTTGGCGAAATCAAAATCGGTGTCCATCGGCACGGCCATGGCTTCACCGGTGTTGGGGTCGGTGGCACTGGCTTGGGTGCCATAACTCCAGCGGCAGGCATTGGTGCAGGTGCCTTGGTTGGGGTCGCGTCGGTTGAAGTAGCCCGACAACAAACAGCGGCCCGAATACGCGATGCACAAAGCGCCGTGCACAAACACTTCGAGTTCCATGTCGGGGCATTCTTGGCGGATTTTTTCAATCTCGTCCAGGCTGAGTTCGCGCGACAAGATGATGCGGGTCACGCCCACCTGTTGCCAAAACTTCACAGCCGCCCAATTCACGGTATTGGCTTGCACCGACAAGTGAATAGGCACCTCGGGCCATTTTTCACGCACCATCATGATCAGACCCGGGTCGGCCATGATCAGACCATCGGGCTTCATGGCGATGACGGGCTCGATATCGCGCATGTAGGTGCGCACCTTGTCGTTGTGCGGCAGCAGGTTGCTGGTGACGAAAAACTTCTTGCCCCGTTGGTGCGCTTCGGCAATGCCAATGCCAATTTGCTCCAACTTGAACTCGTTGTTGCGGGCACGCAGGCTGTAACGCGGTTGCCCCGCGTAAATGGCGTCGGCGCCAAAATCGTAGGCGGCACGCATCTTGTCGAGCGAGCCGGCGGGCAACAGCAGTTCAGGGGCTTTGAGTGTGGTCATGGTTTTTACATCAGCAGGTGTTCGCCCGCATTGTCGCCGCCCAGAATGACATAGTTGACTTTGCGGATATCCATCAGTTTGGTGCCACCCGCATAAGAGATGGAGCTTTGCACATCTTGCTCCATTTCCACCAAGGTGTTGGCCAGTTTGCCTTTGATGGGTTCGAGGATGCGCTTGCCTTCCACGTGCTTGTATTCGCCTTTGTTGAAGTCCGAGGCCGAGCCGTAGTATTCCTTGAACATCTCGCCATCGACTTCCACGGTTTTGCCGGGCGACTCTTCGTGGCCGGCAAACAAGGAGCCGATCATGACCATGGACGCGCCAAAGCGGATGCTCTTGGCGATGTCGCCGTGGCTGCGGATGCCGCCGTCGGCAATGATGGGCTTGGTGGCCACGCGTGCGCACCACTTGAGGGCGGAGAGTTGCCAGCCACCGGTGCCAAAACCGGTTTTGAGTTTGGTGATGCACACCTTGCCTGGGCCCACGCCCACTTTGGTGGCGTCTGCGCCCCAGTTTTCCAAATCAATCACCGCTTCGGGCGTGGCCACGTTGCCCGCAATCACAAAGCTGTTGGGCAACTTGCCCTTGATGTAAGCAATCATGTCGCGCACGCTGTCGGCGTGGCCGTGGGCGATGTCGATGGTGATGTACTCGGGCGTCAAACCGGCTGCTGCCAGCGTGTCCACGGTGGCGCGGTCGGGGGCTTTCACACCCAAAGAGATGGACGCATACACGCCCTTGCTATGCATGTGTTTGACAAATTGCACATTGTCCAAATCGAAGCGGTGCATCACATAAAAGTAGTGGTGCTGTGCCATCCACAAGCAGATGTTTTCATCCACCACGGTTTTCATGTTGGCGGGCACCACGGGCAACCGGAAGCTGTGCTGGCCCAAGGTGACTGAAGCATCACATTCAGAACGGCTTTCAACGCGGCATTTGCGGGGCAACAACAGGATGTTGTCGTAATCGAATATTTCCATGGTCCAAGCTCCAAAAAATAAGAAGATTGAGCGCTTGGGGCTTGGTCGGTTGAGCGTTGTCACGAACCGAGCAGCAAGATTCTTGGGCTCGGTGATTGATTCTACGCAGAATCAAAACAGGCCTGCCTACAATCGCCGCATGCTTTCTGCTCACCCTGCCCACGCCGCCGACACACCTTCTCTGCACAGTCCGTTGTTGCAGGGTTTGAACGAAGAGCAACTCGCCGCAGTCACCTTGCCGCCCGAACATGCGCTCATCTTGGCGGGCGCTGGTTCCGGCAAAACCCGCGTGCTGACCACCCGGATTGCGTGGTTGCTGCAAACCCGACAAGTGGGCCCTGGTGGTTTGATGGCGGTCACTTTCACCAACAAGGCTGCCAAAGAGATGCTGACCCGTCTGGGTGCCATGCTGCCCGTGAATGTGCGCGGTATGTGGATCGGCACGTTCCACGGCCTGTGCAATCGTTTTTTGCGGGCGCATTGGAAGCTGGCCAACCTGCCGCAGGCCTTTCAGATTTTGGACACCCAAGACCAACTCTCCGCCGTCAAGCGCTTGGTCAAGCAACACAACATCGACGACGAACGTTTTCCACCCAAGCAGTTGCAGTGGTTCATTGCCGGCTGCAAGGAAGACGGCCAACGCCCCAAAGATGTGCAGGTGCGCGACCCTGAAACACGCCAGAAGGTGGAGATTTACCAGCTCTATGAAGACCAATGCCAGCGCGAGGGCGTGGTGGATTTTGGCGAGCTGATGCTGCGCAGCTATGAGCTACTGCGCGACAACGACCCCCTGCGCGAGCACTACCAACAGCGCTTCATGCACATCCTGATTGACGAGTTTCAAGACACCAACCGCTTGCAATACGCCTGGATCAAGTTGCTCAGTGGCTCTAGCAGCGCCGTGTTGGCCGTTGGGGACGATGATCAAAGCATTTATGCGTTTCGCGGCGCACGTGTGGGCAACATGGCCGACTTTGTGCGTGAGTTTGAGGTGACGCACCAAATCAAGCTCGAACAAAACTACCGCAGCCACAGCCACATCCTCGACACCGCCAACGAACTCATCAAGCACAACAAAACCCGCTTGGGTAAAAACCTGCACACCACCCAAGGCGCAGGCGAGCCAGTGCGGGTGATGGAGTCCACTGGCGATTTGGCCGAAGCCCATTGGATGGTGGAAGAAATCAAACAACTCTTGCGCGACGGCCGCGATGGCGATGGCCACAAGGGTGTCGCCACCCGCAGTGAAGTGGCGGTGCTTTACCGGAGCAACGCCCAAAGCCGGGTGATTGAAACCGCTTTGTTCAATGCAGCCATGCCCTACCGTGTCTACGGTGGTTTGCGGTTTTTTGAGCGCGCTGAAATCAAACACGCGCTGGCCTATTTGCGCTTGCTGGAAAACCCACGCGACGACACCAGCTTCATGCGGGTGGTGAATTTCCCACCCCGCGGCATAGGCGCGCGCAGCATCGAGCAGCTGCAAGACGCCGCTCGCGCCAGTGGCTGCGCTTTGCATGACGCGGTCAGCACCATCCCCGGCAAAGCAGGTGCAAACCTGTCTGCTTTTGTGGCCAAGTTGGATGTGCTGCGCGAGCAAACCCAGGGGCAAACCTTGCGGCAAATCATCGAGTTGGTGCTGGACCACAGCAAGCTGATTGAGCATTACCAAGCCGAGCGTGAAGGCGCTGATCGCGTTGAAAACTTGCAAGAACTCATCAACGCCGCAGAGAGCTTCGTCACGCAAGAAGGCTTTGGCAAAGACGCCGTGGCCTTGCCGGTGGACGAAGCCTTGCAAAGCCAAGCAGACTTTGCCGCCGCTCAAGCGGCCAAAGGGGAAAGCCTGCAAGCCGACGCCGAAACCGGCGAAACCTTGTCACCCTTGGTGGCTTTCCTCACGCACGCGGCCTTGGAGTCGGGCGACAACCAAGCGCAAGCTGGGCAAGACGCGGTGCAGCTCATGACAGTGCATGCGGCCAAAGGGTTGGAGTTCGATTGCGTTTTCATCACTGGCTTGGAAGAAGGTTTGTTCCCGCACGAAAACGCGATGAGCGACTTTGAAGGTTTGGAAGAAGAACGACGCCTCATGTATGTGGCCATCACCCGGGCACGCAAGCGCTTGTACTTGAGCCATTCGCAAACCCGCATGTTGCACGGCCAGACCCGCTACAACATCAAGAGCCGTTTCTTCGATGAGATGCCCGAGCACACCCTGAAGTGGCTCACACCGAAATTGGGCTTGCCTTCGCAAGCGCAGTGGGGCGCTCGCCCCAACAACTTCGGCCACAGTGACAGCAGCCGTGCCGGTTTTTTCACGTCCACACCACCGTCTGTTCCGCAACGCGCAGCCCCGCAAGCCAGCGGCCCCAATGCCTGGGTGCGTTCAGGCTTGCAGGTGTTTCACACCAAGTTTGGTGAAGGCACGGTGGTGTCGGTGGAAGGCGTGGGTGAAGACGCTCGTGCGCAAGTGAAATTCAATCGCCATGGTGTGAAATGGCTGGCCTTGTCGGTGGCCAAACTCACGCAGGTGTAGTTCAGGCCAGCACCGACTCGCTGACAAAACACTCGCGAAAGCTGTGGTAGCTGGAGGCGAAAAACATGGCGGCCAAAAGCATCATGGCTGGCAACATCAACATCATCGATAACTGTCCGTCTCCCATCACCAGACTGATCAAGCTCAAGATCAAACTGGTGCTGATGAAAATGCTCAACCAGGTGAGGCCAAACACCGCAAATGCACGCCAGTTGGCCAAGCAAGCCATGGTGCTGAAGAAAATACTTTTGACCAAAGGCTGACGGTGCCAATGCACCAAGGCAGGCGCATGCCAAAAAAGAGCTGACAAAGGCACATACATGATCATGCAAAAAACAGCTGCGGTTTGAAAGTTTTCACTCAGCAAGGCCTCTTCGGTCAAGCTGCCGCCCAGCAAATACATGCGTGCAAAATCGCCACCGTCAAAAACGCTCGACAGCATCAGTACCACACCAAACAAGAATGCATAAATAGCGCCCATGCCAAGCAAGCTTTTGCTTTGCGATGCGCCTTGCTGAAAGCCGATGAACATGATGCGCGGCATTGGAAAATGACCTAAATCGGCCTCTCTCGCTCCAGCCATCAAGCCCAGGGTGATGATGGGCAGCATCATCAAGCCGAGCAGCGTGCCCACATAAGAAAGGTAGGAGGTGAGCGATATCAAGCCCATGAACAAGAAAAACATGCCGCTCAGGGCCAAAGGCTGGCGCCAGAATGTTTTGATGCCTTGCCGGACCCAGGCGGTACCGGTTCGGGCTGGAACAACTTGGAGTTTCATGGCTTCAGAGGTGGACAGGGTGAATCAAGCGCTGTTGTAACACCCGCTCGAAATGTGTGGGATCGTGGGCCTGCAACATGCTGGCTTCACGGGGCAAGTGAAAGTCCCACAGTCGTGAAATCCAAAAGCGCAAAGCGGCAGCCCGCAACATGGGATTGAACAAAGCACGCTCTGCAGCGCTCAAGGGACGCACAGTTTGGTAAGCCGCCAACATGGCCTGCAGATTGGCGGTGTTCATCACGCCAGTGGTGTCGTCAATGCACCAGTCGTTGATACACACACCCAGATCGAACAACCAACGGTCGACGCCTGCAAAATAAAAATCAAACACGCCGCTCAAGGTTTCGTTGACAAACATCACATTGTTGCGAAACGCATCGGCATGCACCGGACCACGCGGCAAGGCGGTGTAATCAGACAAACCACTGACATGGTTTTGGAAAGCCAGTTCGTGGCTTAGCAATTGGGTTTGATCGGCACTGAGAAAGGGCAAGATTTGCGGCACGGTATCGTTCCACCAAGCCAAGCCTCGCAAATTCGGCTGCTGCTTGTCAAAGTCATGTGCGGCCAAATGCATCTTGGCCAAGGTTTGACCCATGGCGGCGCAGTGTGAAACGCCGGGTTGCATTTGAGACTCACCTTGCAAGCGGTTCACCACGGCGGCGGGTTTGTCCACAAGCGTGAGCAAAATATCGCCCTGCCTGTTGGACTGGGGATCAGGCACTTCAATGCCGCGCTCGGCCAAGTGCTTCATCAGGTACAAATAAAACGGCAGTTGGTCGTGATTCAATCGCTCAAACACGGTCAGAACAAACTCGCCTTGGTCTGTGGTTAGAAAATAGTTGGTGTTTTCAATACCGCTGCTGATGCCTTGGAGGGATACCAAGTCGCCAATGGCGAGTTGCGTCAACAAGTCGCGGGCATGCTGTTCAGAAACTTCGGTGAAAACGGCCATGAATAAAAGTGGAAACAGCAAAAGCCAATGGAAGCCGAGATTGTAGGCACAATCCTTCTCATGCAAGACACATCCACCCTGTTGCTGGTAGACGGTTCCAGCTATTTATACCGCGCGTTTCATGCCATGCCCGATCTACGCGCTGACCGAAACGATCCCAACAGCCAAGCCACTGGGGCCATTCGGGGCATGGTCAACATGTTGCAAAGTCTGCGCCGGGATTACCCCACACAGCATGCTGTGTGCGTGTTTGATGCCAAGGGCCCGACCTTTCGCGACGATATCTACCCCCAGTACAAAGCCACGCGCTCACCCATGCCGGACGACTTGCGCAGTCAAATCGAACCGATTCACCGCATGGTTCGCATGTTGGGTTGGCCCTTGTTGGATGTGCCCGGTGTTGAGGCTGATGATGTGATTGCCACCTTGGCGAACCGCGCTGCCGCCATGGGCATGAATGTGGTGGTCTCCAGTGGCGACAAAGACCTGAGCCAATTGGTGAACGAGCGCATCACCATCATTGACACCATGAACGGCAAGAAGCGGGACGTGGCCGGTGTGACCGACGAATTCGGCGTACCGCCCAAGCTGATGATTGATTTCCAAACCCTGGTGGGCGATACGGTTGACAACGTGCCGGGCGTGGCCAAGGTCGGTCCTAAAACAGCGGCCAAATGGTTGCTGGAATACGGCTCGTTGGATGCACTTTTGCAAAAAGCCCACGAGATCAAAGGCGTGGCCGGTGAGAACCTGCGCCAAGCGTTGGACTGGTTACCCACCGGCCGTCAACTCGTCACCATGAAAACCGATTGCGATTTGAACAGCCACATCCCAGGCTGGCCTTCGCTGGAAGGTGTGTTGATGCAGGCGCCTGATGAAGCCGGGCTGAAAGATTTTTACCAAGCCCACGGCTTCAAAGGCTTGGTGTCTTCCATGTCGGCCAATGACAAACCAGCTGGCAGCGCCCACAGCGGTGGCTTGAGTGAGGTGGGTCAGTTGGCTGATGCGCCCTTGTCAGAAGAGGTGCACCCGCAGCATTACGACACCGTGTTGGACTGGGCCCTGTTTGACACTTGGCTGGCCAAAATTCAAGCCGCCGACTTGGTGGCCTTGGACACCGAAACCACGTCTCTGGTGGAAATGCACGCCCAAGTGGTGGGCATCAGCGTGTGCATTGCCCCAGGTGAAGCCGCTTACATTCCGCTGGCGCACAACGCCGCCGATGCACCCACGCAATTGCCCTTGAACGAAGTCCTTGCGCGTTTGAAGCCTTGGCTGGAAGACGCCAGCAAACCCAAATTGGGCCAGCATGTGAAATACGACCGCCATGTGTTGGCCAACCATGGGATTGAGGTGCAAGGCTTCATGCACGACACCATGTTGCAAAGTTATGTGTTGGAAGTGCACAAGCCCCATGGCTTAGAGAGTTTGGCGCTGCGGCATTTGGGCCGCAAAGGTATGTCGTATGAAGAGCTGTGCGGCAAGGGCGCGCATCAAATTTCATTTGCGCAAGTGGATGTGCCCACTGCTGCCACCTATGCCTGTGAAGACGCCGACTACACGCTGGCCATCCACCGCAAGCTTTGGCCCTTGTTGCAGGCCGATGCCAAACTGAATTTTGTGTATCAACTGGAAATGCAAAGCAGCGAAGCGCTTTACCGCATCGAGCGCAACGGTGTGCTGATTGACGCACCCACTTTGGCCGCGCAAAGCCACGCCTTGGGGCACCGCATCATGCAGCTCGAGCAAGACGCTTATGCGATTGCCGGTCAGCCGTTCAACTTGGCCTCACCCAAGCAGCTGGGTGAAATCTTCTTTGACAAACTGGGTTTACCGGTCATCAAGAAAACCGCTACTGGTGCGCGCAGCACCGATGAAGAAGTGTTGGAAAAACTCGCTGAAGACTACCCGCTGCCCGCCAAGATTTTGGAGCACCGCTCTTTGAGCAAACTCAAAGGCACTTACACCGACAAGTTGGCGCAACTCGCCAACCCGCGCACGGGCCGCGTGCACACCCACTATGCGCAAGCCGTGGCCGTGACGGGGCGCTTGTCCAGCAACGACCCCAATTTGCAAAACATCCCCATCCGCACGCCTGAAGGGCGCAAGGTGCGCGAAGCGTTTGTCGCCGCGCCCGGTCATGTGATTGCCAGCGCGGATTACAGCCAAATTGAATTGCGCATCATGGCGCACATCAGCGACGACCCAGCCTTGTTGAAAGCGTTTCACGATGGCCTGGATGTGCACAAAGCCACGGCGGCTGAGGTGTTTGGGCTCACGCCTGATACGGTCAGCAGCGAACAACGCCGCTATGCCAAGGTCATCAATTTCGGCCTGATTTATGGCATGAGCGCTTTTGGTTTGGCCAAAGCGCTGGGCATCGACAACACGGCGGCCAAAAACTACATCGAGCGTTATTTCCAACGTTTTGCAGGTGTGAAACGCTACATGGACGACACCCGTGCGCAGGCCAAAGCCCAAGGCTATGTGGAAACCGTGTTCGGGCGTCGTTTGTACCTGCCCGAGATCAATTCACCCAACGGTCCGCGTCGCGGTGGGGCCGAACGTGCAGCGATCAACGCGCCCATGCAAGGCACAGCAGCTGACCTGATCAAGCTCAGCATGGTGAAAGTACAGCAGGTGCTGGACGCACAACACAAAGGCACGCGCATGATCATGCAAGTGCATGACGAGTTGGTGTTCGAGGTGCCCGAGGCGGAGGTGGAATGGCTGAAATCCGAAGTGCCCCGTTTGATGGCGGGTGTGGCCGAGTTGAAAGTGCCTTTGCTGGCCGAGGTGGGCGTGGGGGCCAACTGGGACCAAGCCCACTGAAACATCCAAACCCTGCGGCGGCTTGATTTGTCAAACCAGGCAACGCCCAGATGGCTCTAGCGCAGCGCCTTAGGCACCGAGATGCTGAAGTTGTCGGGCGAACGATGTCGCATCAACTCTCGGTAAATCAATGCTTGGTAACGCGCATTTTTAGCGGGCGTGGTGGAGTGGTAGGCTGCGATGCCAAACCAAGTCAGGCCATGCTGGGCAATTTGCTTGCTCAGCAACCAAGCACCGACATAGGTGTTGACACAGGCATCCTTCAATTCGTTTTCTCCAATCCCATGCTTCTCCAGCGTGGGCAGGTGAACCGTGTTCACCTGCGCCACCCCGATGTCTTTCGTGCCGTTGGTGTTGTGGTTGATGGCTTTGGGGTTGAGGCGGCTTTCCACCATCAAAATGGCTTTCAGGAGTTGCGGGTCCACTTGGTGAAATTGGGCCGCGCCTGCAATGCATTGGTCTAGGGATGCATGTTTCATGGGCGGGTTGGATTTTGCTTGCACATCGGTCAGGCCCCAACACAAGGCCGCAAGCCAACAAACCATCAAACTTGACAGTTGCATAGGCTTTGTTTGTAAAAAGTAAATCATGCGAAATGAATTCTTTGGTGTTGATAAAGACAAATTAAATCGCTAATAAGGTAAATAATTGGTATTTTAAAAATAAATTTGTATATTTTGTATTCAATTCTGTGGTTTTTTGACAAAATTCAGACATTCAAGCGGACCTGGCTTGGCGGACACATCTTCCAAGCCCTCTTTGCTGGGGCGCATAATCACCAGCCTTCGCATGCCCAAACCCGCCCTATGAACCCCGCCTTACTGACCGATGGCCAAGCCTTGTTGGCCCCTGCCCAACTATGGGTCAAGCCAAACCGCCGTATCTGGTTGCAAACCGCTTTGGGGGTTGGCTATGCCGCCGCCGCGCTGCCCGTGGTGGCCCAAACCGCCGTCAAAACCTCGGGTGATGGACTGGTTCACGGCGAAGTGATGATCGATGTGGCCGGCTTCAAGATGCCGGCCTACCGCAGCGCACCCGCTGGTCGATCCAATCTGCCGGTCGTGTTGGTGGTGTCTGAAATCTTTGGTGTGCACGAATACATCGCAGACGTCACACGCCGCTTGGCGCACCAAGGCTACTTGGCGATCGCCCCTGAATTGATGGTTCGTCAAGGTGATGCCGGCAGCTACGGCGAAATCAGCAAGTTGATCGCAGAGGTGGTGTCCAAAGTGCCGGACGCCCAAGTGATGAATGACTTGGATGCCTGTGTGGCTTGGGCCTCAGCCCATGGCGGCAACACCGCCAAACTGGCCATCACAGGCTTTTGTTGGGGCGGTCGCATCACCTGGTTGTATGCCGCGCATCAATCCGCTGTCAAAGCCGGGGTGGCCTGGTATGGCCGCTTGGTTGGGCCCAGCTCAGCCCTGACCCCCAGACAACCGGTTGAACTGGTGGCGCAATTGAAAGCCCCCGTCTTGGGCCTCTACGGCGGTGCAGACAGTGGCATTCCTCTAGACAACGTCGACACCATGAAAGCAGCTTTGGCTGGTGGCAACAACAGCGCCAAAGCCAGCGTGTTTCAAATCTACCCTGACACGCCCCATGCATTTCATGCCGATTACAGAACCAGCTACCGTGAGGCGGCAGCCAAAGACGGTTGGTCGCGCATGTTGGCCTGGTTTCAACAACAGGGCGTGGCATGAGCTTGTTGCTGAGCCAAGAAAACGTACAACGATGAATCTGATTTTGTGGGCCACCGTGCTGGGTACGCTAGGTGCAGGCGTGGGCAGTGTGTTGCTGGCGGCCTTGCTGTCGCGTGCGCTTTTGGGACGCTTCACCCAACATTTGTTGAGCCTGGCAGCGGGCGCATTGTTGGCCACAGCCTTCATGCATTTGCTGCCGGAGGCGTTTGAATCAGACATCGCGCCCAATGTGTTGTTCACCACCTTGTTGTTGGGCTTGGTTTTTTTCTTTTTGTTGGACAAGGCCGAGTTGTGGCACCACGGTCATGAGCACGGACATGCCCACGCAGACCACCATACGCACGCGCATCACCACAGTCATGACCAGCACGCGCATGGTCCACAGGGTCACGACACACCAGAAGTCGACAAAGGTTTTGCAGGCAGTTGGGCGGTCTTGACCGGTGACAGCGTGCACGCTTTTGGCGATGGCATCTTGGTGGCTGCTGCGTTCATGACCGACATCCGTTTGGGGGTGGCGGCATCGCTGGCGGTGCTGGCGCATGAGATTCCTCACCACATGGGGGACTTGGCCGTGTTGCAACGCGGCTTTGGCCAAGGGCGCGGGGCATTGCTCAAGCTGTGCATGGCTGGTGGTGTCACCGTGCTGGGTGGCCTGCTGGGCCATTTCTTGATTGAAGGCCACGAAGCCTGGTTGCCTTTCATGCTGGTGGTGGCCAGCAGCAGCTATGTGTATGTGGCCTTGGCCGACTTGATTCCACAATTGCAAAAGCGCTTAACCGCGCCCGCAACCGCCATGCAAGTGCTGTGGTTGTTTGCAGGGATTGCCTTGGTGACGGCGGCCACCGAGTTGATGCACGTGCATTGAACAGGTTCTCAATTTTTTCAGTTGGGGCCATCTAGCGGCCCAGCGTTCAAGCATGATTTGGAGTGGCAACATGGAATTTTCAGAACTCATCAAAGCCCGCAAAAGCGTGCGCGGATATTTACCAAAACCTGTACCCCGCGAAGTGATTGAAGAGATCATCGAGGTGGCCAAGTGGGCACCGTCAAGCATGAACACCCAGCCTTGGTATGTGCATGTGGTGACGGGCGAGCCTTTAGATCGCATCCGCCAAGGAAACTCGGACAACATGATGAACGGCGTGCCACCGAAACGCGACTTCCCCATGAAAGAAGAATACGAAGGCATCCACCGTAGACGACAAGTGGACATTGCCATTCAGTTGTTCGAGGCCATGGGCATTGCGCGCGACGACAAAGCCCGCCGAACCGATTGGGTGATGCGCGGTTTTCGCCAATTCGATGCCCCGGTCTCGTTGGTCTTGACCTATGACAAATACCTCGAACCAGCAGCCATCAGTCAATTTGATTTAGGTGCCTTGTCGCATGCCATTGTGCTGGCAGCTTGGGAGCGTGGTTTGGGCTGTGTCATCAACGGCCAAGGCATCATGCAGTCCAAGGTAGTGCGCGAGCATGCCGGCATTCCAGATGATCAAAACATCATGATCTGCATTGCCATGGGCTATCCGGATGAAGATTTCGTGGCCAACCATGTGAAGTCAGTGCGTGAAGACAATGAAAAATTTGTCCGTTACGTGGGATTTTGAAGACCCCAGCAACGATGGCGCTTCAACCGATCAAGCGTTGCACAAACCACCAGAATGCGACCAGGAAAACGGACACTGATCCCCAGCGCATCAGGTTTTTTTGGGCAACTTGACTTCTGAACAACACGACCACGGGCAAGCCAACCAGCAGCACGGCCAAAAGTTGGCCCAATTCAACCCCCAGATTGAATGCCAGCATGGTTTCGAGAAAATACATACTCGACAAACCCAGTTCTCTCAGGCCATTGGCAAAGCCCATGCCATGGATCAAGCCAAAGACAAATGCCATCTTCCAATGGCTGAACTGAAAACGCGTTTGCAAATTCATGGCCGCCGACACCATGATGGACAGGGCAATCACAGATTCAATGAACCGATTGGGCAGGCTCACCCAACCCAAGACCGAGCAAATCAAGGTGATGGAATGCGCCAAGGTGAATGCGGTAATCACCTTCAGGGCAAATTTCGTGGCTGTTTCGGGATGGGGTGCAGCAGCATGGGTGGCTGCAGGCTGAAGTAACAACAGGCCTGGCAAAAGCAGGGTCAACAAAAACAGCAGGTGATCCGGACCTTCCAGGACATGCCTTGCCCCTTCTTGAATGAAGAGCCAAAAGGTGGACCAAGCTTTGGCCTCACCCAACACAAAGCGTTGAACCGCATGGGCACTGTCAAACACCGACGATATTTCATCTTCAGACAGACGCAATTTGAAAAAGGCACGCCCCAACTTGTCGTTTTGGGTGAAGAATTGGTAACGAACAACGACAAATTTGGGGGGTTGGGCGTCAAGCGGGGCGTTGAAGCGTTGGCGCACATACAAGCCATCGTTGTGCAGTACCACCGATTGCGCATCGAACACGAATGCAACGGACGCGCCATCTATCTCTATGTCCAGTGAATCCTGAATCACTTTTGTGATGGCGGGCTGCATCGCCGCCAATTGATCAGGGGATGGTGCTGCGGCATCCGTTTGCGCAGCTTGTTGCAGCAAGTTGCCCAGGTCGCGAACGATGAAGTCGAGTTCCAGTTGCAGTCGACCCTCTGCTTCACGGATCGTCACATAGCTGTTGCCTGTTTGATGGGCCAACGTCAACCCATGGTTGGCCCACAGGCCGACTGCCAGCGAGGCCCAAAGCAGAAAACGGTGCAAAGGAGAGGGTAAAGCCAGCATGGTCAAGAGGCAGGCGCAAGCGCCTCCAAGGTCAATGGTTTGAGACTTTGCGGGTAGTCTTTGCGAAGTTCGGCATGTAATTTTTTAAACTGACGCATGCCTTCTTCTTTAGGCATCATGCCTTGTTGAACAGCCTGTAAAACATGGATGGCCAGAATGAATTTAACCTCTTCGGCATTGACTGTGCTGTCTCTGGCCTTGAGCAAGCTGTTGCCGATGGTCAGCATTTCAGTCAATTCTTCTCTTGTTTGAGAAAAAGGGGCTAGTGGGTTGTCGCTGAAGCTGTCGTAAAACTGGTTTTTAAACAGCAGGTATTTGGCCTGTTCATTGAACGGGGCTTTGCCATCCAACTTGAGCGCTGTTCGGTAGTGATTCAGAGCGGACAGGTAAAGACCGATTTGCGGAGATTTCTCCAACTTGAAACCCACACGGGCCAACTCGCTCAGCAGCAATGTCGATTCCAGCCCTTTGACCGCACCATGGCTGATGATGTCTTGGTTGAACAAGTCGCGAATTTCATCCAACGTGGTACCCAGCAAAAAATGCGCTTTGGCTTTGCCCGCAGGAGAAGAGGTTGTCACCAGTATTTGCTGGGTTTCAGTCAGCTTGGCCAGGTAGTTTTGTCGCACTTCAGTGGTGATGGAATCATGTGACCAACTGGTTGCGCACAACAGCCAATGAAGAGCCCACAGCAGGCTCCAACGAAGGTGGAATCCAGGTTTTTTCATTTGTCGGGGGGCGGGGGCGGGGGATCGATTTTCTCGCCTTTGTAAAAAGCCAAGGCACCAGGGTGAATCGCCATGCCATGTCGGCCGGTGCCGGGATCTGTCAACTTCAATGATGCCGCCGAGTCCATCAAGGCGCGTGTCACCAAATAACCATGGTACAGAGGCACATCCGGTCGGGTCACCAACAGGTACTTGCCGTTGTCCACCATGATCTGTAATTCAAGGGGCTTGAAACTCTCAAATGGCGCATCGCCCGCAAACATTTGCCGCGCGTCTTCATGAGACAACACCGCCAGCTTGACTTGGTCTGTTTTGAGCAGACTGGCCATGCGACCCAAATCTTGTGTGCGGCTGACCAGTGCGCGACTCAGCGGGAGGTTTTGCCGCAGCGTGGCCACCCAAAGATCGCCAATGTCATCTCCGGTGTAGTCTTGATGCGATGTCAGGATCACCATGTTGCGCTTGCGAAACACATCCCAAAAACGATAGGGCGTGTGCGCCAAGGCCACGGTGACAGGCAAGGCTGCCAGTGTCAGTACGAGTGACAGTTTGGAAAGTAATGAGCGTCTATGCATTGACAAGGTTCCAAAAAAAAGAGCGAGGTTCACTCGCTCTTTTTGGTGAGGATGAAAAGAATTATTTCTTGCCGAAAATTTCCATCGGGCAAATGGTGGTCACGGCATAGTTGGGCACATCCACCACGTTGCTGATGCGCAAGTCGCAAGCGACGCTGGCAACAACCAGGGCTTGCTCTTTGCTCAAGCCTTTGGTGGCCATCAGCCAGTCGATCATGGCGATCATGGAGTTGCGTGCAGCCAAGGTCAAATCGTTGGACAGGTTGGTCAGCGGTTTGATTTTTTCGCTGTCAAGGTAAGCCCACTGGGGTGGTACTTCACCGGCTTTTTTCAAGGGATAACCGACCACAGCGTGGAAGCTGTCTGGCTCCAATTTCTTGATTTGTGAGCCACCTTCGAACATGGGTTGTTTGACCAAAGAGGCCATGCCCTTGCGTATTTCGGTGGATACAGTCACAACTGCACCCATTTCAATGGCGGTACCTGCCACCTCACCATCGCCTTGTGCATAGTGCACGTCACCAATGAAGAAACCGCAACCGTCGATGTAGCAGGGCAATAACAAGGTTGTGCCTTCAACCATTTGCTTGACGTCCATGTTGCCGCCGTTTTCACGGGGAGGCACGGTGCGCAAGCACTTGTCTTTGTGGCTGCCGTTGGGACCGC
>JBIIPF010000185.1:0-4149 GCA_044342755.1 Limnohabitans sp.
TGGCCGCTTCGGCTTCGGTGGTGATGTGGCCGTTGGTCTCGTAAGGCGTGCATTCGTCCAGCTGCATCACGATGTCGCTGTTGAGCGTGGTTTGAATCTGCATGCTCACCTCGGGCGACATGAACAGCTTGTCGCCATTCACTGGCGAGGCAAAGGTCACGCCTTCTTCGGTGATCTTGCGCATGGCGCCCAGGCTCCACACCTGAAACCCGCCCGAGTCGGTGAGGATGGGTTTGTGCCACTGCTCAAAGCCGTGCAAGCCGCCAAAGCTTTGCATCACATCCAAGCCGGGGCGCATCCACAGATGGAAGGTGTTGCCCAAGATGATTTGCGCACCCATCTCGTGCAGGCTGCGCGGCATCACGCCTTTGACCGTGCCGTAAGTGCCCACCGGCATGAAGATCGGCGTTTGCACCACGCCATGGTTGAGGGTCAGGCGGCCACGGCGAGCCATGCCTTCGGTTTTCAGGAGGTCGAATGTCAGCATCTGGGCAGTTTAAGTGCCCCCAAGCCCTGAAAACTGAGCGCTAATGGATGGACAAAATAGATTCTTTACTTTAATCTACGCTTTACTTTATATATAAGTAAAGGAAAAAATAAATGCCAAGCAATGCAGTAGTATCAAGCAAAGGACAGGTCACGCTGCCTGCAGCCATGCGTGCACAGTTGGGCATCGAGCCTGGGTCTCAAATTCAGTTTGAAGTGCGAGGTACAGAAATTGTGATCACGCCATTGCTCCCCATCAGCGCTTATTACGGCATCCTTCAAGGCTATGACTTGGGTGACATAGAACCGCCTAAAGAAGCCGACAAGGACTATGAATGAACATCGTTGACGCATCAGGATGGATTGAGTTCTTTTTGGCAGGGCGCAACGGTCCTGTCTTCAGACCCATCATTGAAGATGAAGCCAACTTGCTGGTCACCAGCATCAGCGTGTATGAGGTGCACCGGGTGCTGTCGCGCAAACTACCAGATGAATTGCGGGATACCTGCGTGATGCTGATGCGCCGCTTGCCCATCATTGACCTCACTGATGCACGCGCCATCGCAGCCGCCAATGTGTCTATCGAACACAAATTGGCCATGGCAGATGCGTCTATGTACGCCATGGCGATGGAGCACCAAGCCGTGCTTTGGACGCAAGACGCCGACTACCAAGGCTTGTCAGGTGTTCAATATGTGGCCAAGCTCTGATCTATTCATGGATGTGTCTTCGCATTGAAGACAACAACATCGCATCCCCGTAACTGAAGAAGCGATAGCCCTGCCCAATGGCGTGTTGGTAGAGCGCGTGCATGTGGTCAAAGCCGGCGAAAGCTGCCACCAGCATCAGCAGCGACGATTTGGGCAAATGGAAATTCGTCACCAGCAAGTCCACCACGTTGAAATCAAAACCCGGCGTGATGAAGATGTTGGTGTCGCTCTCGGTTTGGCCGGTTTGCGCCCAACTCTCCAGGGTGCGAACCGTGGTGGTGCCCACCGCCACCACGCGGCCACCGCGCGCGCGGCAATCGGCGATGGCTTGCAATGTTTCAGGGGGAATGCTGTACCACTCGCTGTGCATTTGGTGGTCGCTCAAGTTTTCGGTTTTCACCGGCGAGAACGTGCCCGCGCCCACATGCAGCGTGATGCTGGCGCGCTGCACGCCCATGGCTTGCAAAGCATCCAGCAAGGCTTGGTCAAAGTGCAGTGCGGCCGTGGGTGCAGCGGCCGCGCCGGGGTGTTTGGCGAACACGGTTTGGTAGCGCGCCACATCCTCGGGGCGCATGCTGTGTTTGTCGCGGGCGATGTAGGGCGGCAGTGGCACGTGGCCGTGTGCGCGCATCAAGTGCAGGGGCTCATCGCTGAAAGCAAAGCGAAACAGCGGACCATCCTCATGCGGCCAGCGGCCCAGCAGCGTGGCTTCAAAAGCTGTGGCGTTGCCTGCTTGATTGAACATCTGCAGCACCGTGCCCACGGGCGGTTTTTTGCTCACCCGCATGTGCGCCACCACTTGGTTGACAACATCAGGCAGGACGCGCTCGACCAACAACTCGAGTTGCCCGCCGCTTGGCTTTTCGCCAAACAAACGCGCCGGCACCACCTGGGTGTCGTTGAACACCAGCAGGTCGCCGGCTTTCAGCAGTGTTGGGAGTGCTTTGAACACGCGGTCCACAGCGGTGTCGCCGCGACCATCTAACAAACGCGAGCCACTGCGCTCGGGCGCGGGCGTTTGGGCAATCAATTCAGGGGGGAGGTCAAAGTCGAAATCGCTTAAGACGTACTGGCGAGCGGGCGCAGATGAGGGCATGTGCTTGAGGGCTGGACAAGCCCGTTCCAAGTGAAGAAGGCGCAAATTGTGGCATGGCCGTCAGTGGTAATCGTCTTCGCGCTGGTGCCGCACTGCAAGAATGGTGACATGTTGCGCATCATCGATTTCAAACAACGCCAAATAACCAGAGGTGCCAAAAGAAATCAGCAATTCCCTGACAAAGGGACCCAATGCGCCAGCAGAGGCTTTGCGGCAAGTGAAGGGCGAATGCGCCAAGATAGAAAAACTTTGTTCAATGGTGCTGCGTGAGCGGATGGCTAAATCGAGGTCAAACTCAAGCAAGAAATTAAACAGCCGAAGCAAATCTGCTTCAGCCTCCAAGGTCAAGCGGACTTCAAACGACGGCATTCTTCTTTTTCTGGGCCGCAGAAATCAGCCCGTCTAGCTTGTTCAAAACGGCAGAAGCAGGCACGTATTGATTGGTGTCTCGAGCCGATTGAGACGAGCGCAGGGCGCGGGCCACAAATTCCTCATCTGCGGCGCGTTGGGCAATGGTGTTTTCAAGGGCTGTTTCCATGAGTTTGGAGAGTGTTTCGTTGGGGCGCAATGCACGTTCCGCCGCTTCGCGCAATGCTGGACTTACACGAATGGCGGGCAAGGTGGATGTTTTCATGGTCGTGGCCTCACAGGTTGTGATGCAATTGTAATGCGCGGTGTGCGCTGTTCACATCAAGAGGCACAATCATCAAGCCATGCCAACCCCCACGCCCGAGCGCAAACCCCTGTCCGTGCCGCAAAAAGCCTTGCGCAAAATGGGCTTGCTGCGGCCGGTGGATTTGGCGCTGCACCTGCCTCTGCGCTACGAGGACGAAACCCAGCTGGTCAAGCTGGCCGACAGCCGCGACGGCGAGGTGATTCAAATTGAAGCGGTCGTGAAGAGCTGCCAAGTGGTGTTCAAGCCGCGCCGCCAGTTGCAAGCCGTGGTGGACGATGGCAGCGACACCTGCACGCTGCGCTTCTTCAATTTCTACCCGAACATGCAAAAGGCCTTGGAGGTCGGTCGCCAAGTGCGTTTGCGCGGCGAGGTGCGGGGCGGTTTCATGGGCCGCACCATGATGCATCCCACCGTGCAAGGGGCGGGTGGCGCATTGGCCACGGCGCTCACGCCCGTCTACCCCAGCACCGCCGAGTTGCCACAGGCTTATTTGCGCAAAGCCGTGCTGGGTGGTTTGGCCTATGCCTTGCGCGGTCAAGCTTTTGCCGAAACCATTCCCGCGAACCATTTACCGCCGCACAGTTGGGGCTTGGCGCAGGCGCTGCAGTTTTTGCACCATCCCGCGCCCGATGTGTCCTTGGCCCAGTTGGAAGACCACACGCATCCGGCTTGGCAGCGTTTGAAAGCCGAAGAATTGCTGGCGCAACAACTCTCACAGCTACAAGCCAAGCGGGAGCGTCAATTGCTCAGTGCACCGGTGCTGGCGCACAGCCACAGCCCGCAAGGCGTGTTGGCCCAGTTGCACGCTGCGCTGCCCTTCAAACTCACGAACGCGCAGCAGCGCGTGGTGACTGAAATTGCCAACGATGTGGCACGCGCCGTGCCCATGCACCGCCTGCTACAAGGCGATGTGGGCTCGGGCAAAACCGTGGTGGCCGCGTTGGCGGCCGCGCAATGCATCGACGCGGGCTGGCAGTGCGCCTTGATGGCGCCCACTGAAATCTTGGCCGAACAGCATTTCGCCAAATTGGTGGGTTGGTTGGCACCGGTGCTCGCGCCCTTGGGTTTGCAAGTGGCGTGGCTGACCGGCAGCCAGAAGAAAAAAGAACGCGACACCATGCTGGCGCTGGTGGCCAGTGGCCAAGCCGCCTTGGTCGTGGGCACCCACGCGGTCATTCAAG